>CALVOC010000048.1 GCA_944350145.1 uncultured Bacilli bacterium | reverse complement strand
TAAGATACTAATTGAATTGATATAACCTCAAACTTATTCATTTATAAAAGTTGTGTACTTTTGTGTGTCATAACATATACTGCATCATTATTTCTTAAGATAATTTGTTCATGATTATTTGTTTGATTTACCATTTTTACTTTATAGAAATAATCTTTCAAGAAGTTTACTTCAATACTATAAGTAAAGGTTTCTTCTTCAGCATAAATTTCCATATTTCCTTTTAAAATATATCCTTTTGTTTCATTTACCTTATTTGTAAATTCTTTAATTACATTCTCTGTTGATTTTTTTCCACAACCACTTACAAGCATTACCATTACTAATAGTAATCCTAATATTTTTTTCAAAATTCACCACATTCCTTTTCTATTTAACTATATTTTGAAAAAAATAATTTTATGAATAAAATTCCTTAATAAATTCCATACTAGTATTGAAAGGACGGGAATATATGGAAATTATTTATAAGATTTGCCTAGTATTCGCGATTATTGGAGCGGTTAACTGGGGACTCATTGGATTATTTGATTTTAATTTAGTAACTGCTATTTTCGAAGAAGGTTCACTTATGGTTAAAATCATTTACACTTTAGTTGGAATAAGTGGTCTTATTGATATTGGAATTTTATTTCATCATATTGATTCACATCCATTTGAATAAACTATTTTTTGTTTATTTTAATTATTCATAAAAAGTGGTGTATTTGAAAAAATATACTGCTTTTTTATGCAAAAAAGAAAGCATCTCGTGCTTTCTAATTTTTCGTTATGACAATATTTACTTTATTTGATACTACATATTTGACTTTTGGATCGGTACTTGAAATTTGAACATCGACATCATAAGTTCCTTCCGTATAATTTGCTAAATCTATATAGGCAGAAATATTGTCTTCAGTAATTGAATCGATTACAGATTGAACTCCTTTTACTTGAACAGATATTGGATCATCGTTTGTTCGATTTACTGTTAATCCACTTCCTAAATTGTTTGCTCGAATATTATTGATATTAATTGTTTTTTGCTTTTCATCGCCAAATGTAACAACAATTTTCACATCACTTTCGCTTATCGAACGAACTCCAGTTGGCTTAGATATACTTGCATTATAGGTTAAAGCTCCACCTGTTCCTTTACCATCAATATTAACAGTAACTGGGACACTAGAAATCTTATCAATATCTTCTTTTTCACCGTAAATGTCTACTGTATAATTTGTTTGTCCATTTATTGTTATTGAAGAGATTGCTTTACCGGCAACTAAATCTCCTGTGGTCGTAACAACAATTGGAACGGTCGCTTTGTATGTGCTAAATGAAATGCTTGCTCCAACAGTAGCTGGAACAATTTCCACATTGTCTAAAACTCTACCTTCTTTATCATAAGCTACTAATGGAAGATTATCAATTTCATAAGTTATTGCTTCCGTAAATTTTGTATTGCTTAAATCAATTAAAGCTTTTACAGTTGCAATTTGAGATAATGCGTCTTCAGAACCTTTTACAACAACTTCAGTTTGGTCAAGACTAACATCTGATACAGAAAATTTCTCATTTAGTTTATCTTCATTTAACAATTCATAAGAAATATTTCTTTTTTCACTTACTTTTTTCTTAATTGTTACAGTAACATAAGCAGGGTCTAATTTATAATTTATATTGTCAACCGTTTGATTATATGAAAGTGGAACACGAACTGGAGTATCGCTTGCTTCATAATCCGACAAATCTAAAACAACTTCATGTTCTCCAAGTTGCTTTGCTAAATATAAAGCACTTTTTCGGCCTGTTAAAATTATATCTACTTGATCTACTAATCCTTCTACAACATAAGCTTCTTTATTATAAATAACTGTAACAGGTTCATTAGATAAAATTTCTGCTTCATTTTCAACTAATGTGATTACCTGAGAATCTACTAAAATAAAGGTTACAACAGCTAGACCTAGGGAAATATAAACAAGTACTCTTGGCCTATTTAATAATTTTTCGACATGAATCGGATTATTTTTTATTTTTTCAAATAAATAATAAATTGCTCGGCTTAAAGGTGTAATAAATTTTTCATCAAGCCATTGATACATTTTTTTAAAAATATTTCTTGCTTTTTTATTTTTTTTATTCATGGACATCTCCCTCACTTTCGGAAGCATCTGATCCATAGAAGACTTCAGTTTTTGGCTTTAATTCTTCTACTAATGTCATTCTGAATTCATCTAAAGTCAAATTATAGTGTAATTCTCCTTCATAAGCGATACTAATTCGACCATTTTCTTCAGATACTACTAAGGCTAAGGCATCGCTTTCTTCGGCTATACCTAATGCAGCACGGTGTCTAGTTCCTAATTTTTTATTTAAACTCGGATTCATACTTGTTCTAAAAACTGCTCCAGCACAGGTGATACGGTCTCCTTGGATGATTACACCACCATCGTGTAAAGGACTATTTGGATAAAATAAATTACTCAATAATTCACT
Source organism: uncultured Bacilli bacterium (assembly GCA_944350145.1). Taxonomy (GTDB): domain Bacteria; phylum Bacillota_I; class Bacilli_A; order RF39; family UBA660; genus Ventrenecus. The sequence continues at coordinate 7,529 of CALVOC010000048.1, read as the reverse complement.
TGAAATGTCTGCATAAATTTTTGTGGCACGACCAATGTATTCTTGCAAAGAAACATCTCTTTCAATTACTATTAGAGCTCCTATACGATTTTTTTTCAAAAATTCAATAGACTTCATAATTTCTGTAACCATCTTTTCTCGTTCATCTACTGTTAATATTTTATGTCTTCCTAACAATTGGGTTCTTCCTATACTTTCGAGCATACTTCTAATTTCTGGCTGGAAAACCACTATAATAGCCAATGGTCCCCAATCTAAAACATATTCTAATAGTAATCCAACTGTGTATAAATTTAAAACTTGACTAATTATTTCTATTAAAATAACTAGTAATACTCCTTTTACTATTAAAACCATTTTGACATTATTTCGAATATTTTTCAAAATAAAGTAAAACAAAAACCAAACAATACAAATATCTAGTATTTTGGTAAATAATGACCACAACGTCGTCAATGTCATCTTTCCACTCCCTTTATAATATCGTCTTGTTCATTATATCAAATTTTTTTCTTTTTATCTACTCTAAAACAAACTAGTTTTAAAAAAGAAGATTGCATTCTTCTTATTTATTCAAAACATCAAAACCTACTGGATTACTTGTTGTGTTATTTGAAAATTGCGTGTTACTTTGAGAATCCATTTCTGTAATTGTATTTTGATTTGGATTTTGATGTGTGTTATTCATATTTTGAATTCCACGACTAGCATCTGAAATAGCTGTATTTAAAGATTTATGAGCGGCCGATTTGGCTAAATCATGTATATCTTTCTCTTCATTTTTTGGTTTAACAATGGAAGACACTCCTTTTTTTTGTTCACTTGCATCAACAAAATAGCCAATAAGTGCAAAGATTAAAATAATCGCGATCACTAGAAACCATAGATAATTATTTGCTAAAAAAGTTGTAAATCCTTCCATATTCTTTCTCCTTTATTTTGCATTTATATTATAGCATATTTTTTCTAAAGAAAAAAGTCTTTACATTTATATTTGATAAACGTATAATTTTTCTAGGAAGTGAGCTATATGTTAAAAGAGGAAAAGAAAAAACCTTTATTTACGATTTATGATTATTTAAAAAAAACTTATCAATATGCAAAATACAGTAAAAAAAATCTACTTTTCTTTTTATTAGGAAATGTGGCCTATTGCATTATTAATGTTATCGCTCCCTTATTATCCGCAAGACAAATTCTTTATCTAACGGATGAAATTTGGAAACCATTAATTTATATCACTTTACTTATTTTTGCTCTTGAAATTTTACGAAATGTTGTAATGAATGTTAATAACTATTTTATTAATAAATATTTTTACGCAGTTAAAAAAAATATCCAGTTAGAAGTTTCAGAAAAAATATTACAAATTCAAACTGGCGTTTTACAAGAAAATTCTAGTGGAACATTTATTGAACGAGCTGGTAATGATACCGATACTTTATCGGATATTTTTATCCAAGGAATCGATTATATCACTTATCTTATTTCTGTTTGGCGTTTTATTTAGTATCTTATTTTTAAATGCTACTATATTTTTTCTGTATTTATTATTTGTTGTTTTACTATTTTTTGCTCAAAAGTTTGCTGCAAAAAAAATTCAAGAGAAAAATAAAATTCGAAAGAAAAAACGCGATGAAACTTCTGGTTTTATTAGCGAGTTAGTTCGAGGAGCAAAAGATATTAAATTGTTAAATGCTGAGCAAAGTTTTTTAAACAAAACAGATAAAGTGATTCAAGATTTGAGTGAGGCAAATTTTTCTTTAACAAGAACTCGTGCTTGGTTTCGATTTCTAAATGGAAATTTACGAGATTTACTTGATTTGGGAATTTTGCTTTCCGGTATTTACTTTATTACCCATAATGAACTTGAAGTCGCAACTATGTTAATTATTTTGTCTTATCGTGGTCAAATTGTTAGTATCTCTTCTAATTTAGAAAGCTTTTATGATATTATTAAACGATTTGAATTAGCAGCTGAAAGAATTTTTGAAATTCTTGAAGGAAATAAATATCCTAAAGAAGTTTTTGGAAATAAAAAGATTTCTAAAATTGAAGGAAGCATTGCTTTTAAAAATGTTAGCTTTGGATATGAAAGAGATACTATGGTTTTAAAAAATATTAGTTTCCAAATTCATCCTAATGAGACAGTATCGTTTGTTGGAAAAAGTGGAAGCGGTAAATCAACTATTTTTAATTTAATTTCAGCTTTATATCGTCCAACTTCTGGTGAAATTACGTTTGATGGCATTCCTTTAAATCAATTAGATAAAACTAGTATTCGTAAAAACATATCCGTTATTAGTCAAAATCCTTATATTTTTAATATGAGTATTCGGGAAAATTTAACAATTATTAAGGAAGACTTAACGGAAAATGAAATGATTGAAGCTTGTAAAATGGCTTGTTTACACGATTTTATCATGACTCTTAAAGATGGTTATGATACGGTTGTTGGCGAAGGCGGGGTTACTCTTTCTGGAGGTCAGAGACAAAGACTTGCAATTGCTCGAGCATTAATTTTAAAAACTGAGATTATTTTATTTGATGAAGCAACTAGTGCTTTGGATAATGAGACCCAACATGAAATTCAAAAATCCATCCAAAATATGCAAGGAGAATATACCATTTTAATTATTGCTCACCGTTTATCTACAGTTATCAACAGCGATCGTTTAATTTTAATTGACGATGGCAGAGTTGTTGGCGAAGGTACTCATCAAGAACTTTTAAAAAACAATTCTATTTATCAAAAATTATACGAACTTGAATTAAAAGATGATAAAAAAGTAAACATTAAAAATTAAAATGTTTACTTTTTTAATAATATTGTTTTGCTTCTCTTTCTAGATCTCTTTTTTTAATACTTTCACGTTTATCGTAAAGTTTCTTTCCCTTTCCGATTCCAATTAACAATTTGGCCTTATTATTTTTTATATACATCTTTAAAGGAATAATGCTTATTCCTTCTTTTTCTTTAGCTTCTTTTAATCTTTTAATTTCTTCTTTATGTAATAATAATTTTCTAGTTCTTCTTTCTTCATGGTTAAAAATATTTCCTTCTTCGTATTTGGCAATGTAAATATTTAACGCATATGCTTCATTATTTTTTATTGTTATAAAACTGTCTTTTAAATCAACAGATCCTTTTCGAACACTTTTAATTTCCGTACCGACAAGTAGAATTCCTGCTTCAAATTCTTTTAAAATTTCATAATCAAAATATGCTTTTTTATTTTTTATTTCCATTTTATATTCCCCCAATCTTTATAGCCTTTTCTTCTTTATAAAGTATCGTTGATAATTGATTTGTTAAACCATTTATTTTTATTATTGCCTCTTCTAATGTTTCTTCTGGTTTTGCAAGTATAATTTGAATCTGAAATAAATTTTTTACATTTGTTTCTTTTAATATTTTATAACTGGATAGTATTTTAAAAGCTTCTTCATTCGAATTATCCAGGGTAATACTCAAGATTAAACCGTTTTCTTTATCTATTTTATAGTCATACGAAAAATGATTATTTTGATTATTTGTATTTTCATAAATTTTCTGAAAAAACGTTCTTGCTTGATCATGATTTTTAAAGTTATACAGATCTTTTACTTGCAAATTTGTATTTAATTGTGCAATTGGCAAATCTTTTTTTCTTTCAGAAAGATATTGTTTGACTTTTTGATACGTGTTTTTGATTTGCTCTAAGTCTATATTTGAAAATTCAAGTTTTTTTTAAATCCATATATACTTCATCATCGTTTTTAAAAGTAAAAGCATTTTCATTTAACTTTACAATTCCACTTCCGATCCAAAAATTTAAAAATGACTCGGATATATCTTTTTCTACATTTGAGTAATTTAAATCGAGATGTTTTCTTAAAGCAGAATTGTTTTTTTCTTGAAAAATTAAATACATTAATGACAGTTGCTCTAAACTAATTGTTATTTTAGATTTGCCATTGTATGGTAAATCCAGTATATAATTTAAAGCCAAATCACGGCTGTTTAAGCATTCCTCTTCTTCACATTCTACACTTTTTGCATGATTGGGTATATTTGGTTCTGCCGCATATACTTCATATCCTAAAGTTTGCAGTAAATTCTCTACTGCTTTTTGATAATTTCCTCTATATTTCATGACATTGTACTCTTCAAAGATTTGAGGATTTTGTTTTTTTAATTCAGATATTTTGTCTTCGCGTACAATTAGAATCGCCTGATCACTCAATTTTACAGATCCATACGTCCATGAATCTGACTGCATTAAATGATTAGGGAATTGGGTCAAATGACTTTCTAATGGTTCTAAAATAATATAATCTAGATTATTCCATGAATTTCCATCGGATGTTGGCAGAACAACTGTATTGATCGTGAAATGGCAGGTATGTCTATGATATAGATATGGAATATCTTTTTTGACTCCTTCTAAACTTATTTGATGAGTATAAAATTTGTTGCCTTCGTATAAACATTGAATCGTTTTGTTTTTTGGCAGAAAATTAGTGCAGTGTACCAGCATTAATTTATTGACATCTTCTAGGTTTATTTCAACATTTTCTTTTTTTAATATTTCTTTTTCCGGAGGACTTATTAAAATAAAGCCGTCTTGATCTAATTGAATGCTTTCTGGAATTTTTGGTACCTTATTCTTTTTATGTTGAAGCAGAAATTCATTTAAAGTTTTTAATCTTGTTTCAAGTTGTTGTATATTTCCTTGCAAACTTGTTATTTCTGCTTCAGCAAAATTCTTATTTGTTTTATCTTTAATATATTCTTTTTTTGAAAAAAATTTTTTAAAAAAAGATAAATGTTGATTTGCTGTTTTTGTATATTGCATTTTTAGTTCTTGATAAGTTTTTATTTTAACATTTATCTGATCTATTTCTTGTTCTGCGTTTTTTACTTCTTTTGCAATATCTCTTTCTTTTATTTTCTCTTTTAGTTCGTCATAATTTAGAGTTTCCATTTTTTTCCTCTACAATTTCAAAATCGATTAAAGACGTTTCTTTGCTAGCATTTATACAACGAACATATACTTTATCACCAATTCGATATGTCTTTTTTGTGGATTTACCTATTAATGAAAGTAGCTCAGGAACATATTCATAATAATCTCCTTTTAAATTATTGACGTGTACCAACCCTTCTACTAAATTCTCTAATTCAACATAAAAGCCATAGCTCGTGACAGAATCAATGATAGCATTGTAGCACTCACCAATATGTTCTTCCATATATTCAGCCATTTTCATGTCAGCAACATCTCGTTCTGCTTCTTGAGAAGCTACTTCTCGTTCAGATGAGTGTTCAGCAATTGTTACTAAACTATTATTTAGATAATCAATCGTTTGCATAGAAAAATCTTTTTCAACTAAATATTTTTTTAATAAACGATGAACCGTTAAATCTGGAAATCTTCTGATCGGACTTGTAAAATGAGTATAAGCTTTTGATGCGAGGCCAAAATGTCCTGTATTTTCTTTTGAATATTCGGCTTTTTTCATACTTCTTAAAAGCATTGAAGAAAGAATTGAAAATTCTGGCTTATCATCTAATTCTTTTAATATGTTTTGCATAGTTTTTGGATTTAAGTCTATTACTCTTGTTTGAAGTTGATAACCTAATAATTTTAGTAAATTTACAAAGTCGTCAATTTTTTCAGATTTTGGCTCGCCATGAACACGATAGATGAAAGGAAGATCCATATTATAGATGTGGCTTGCAACTGTTTCATTTGCTGCAATCATAAAATCCTCAATCATCTTTTCTCCATCTTCTCTTATCACTTTTACGACATCAATAGCTTTTCCGTTTTCATCTTGAATAATTTCTGGTTCACTTAAATTAAAGTCTATATAACCCCGAGCAATTTTTTCTTTTCGCAAAATATGTGCCAATTTATTCATTTCTTTTAACGTATTTACAAACGGAGTATATTCTGGATCTACTATATCTCGCATTAAGATATCATTCACTTTGGAATACGTCATTTTTTTAGAGCTTTTTATATAGGATTCAAAAATATCATAATCAATAATTTTTCCAGCTGGACTTATTTTCATAACACAAGACATTGTTAATCTTATTACTCCCTCATTTAAAGAACATATACCATTAGATAATTTATGTGGAAGCATTGGAATAACTGTGTTTGCTAAATAATTTGATGTTCCTCTTTCATAGGCCGCATCACCTAAAGCTGTATTTTCTTTTACATAGTTTGAAACATCGGCAATGTGCACTCCTAAAATATAATTTTCTTCTTCTTTTGTTAAACTTATTGCATCATCGATATCTTTGGTATGATCTCCATCAATAGTAAATATTTGCCAATTTGTTAAGTCTCTACGGCTTATGAGTTCACTTTCTTTTACTTCCGTTGGGATTTCTTGCAATTCTTCTTCAACTTCTGATCCAAAATCTGGATCAATTTGATATTTATAAGCAATGCTTAAAATGTCCATTCCTGGATCATCTTTGTGCCCTAAAATTTTAATAATTTTAGCAAGATATCTTTTTTTGCCTAATTCTTTTACTAATTTTATAAGAACTTTATGTCCTGGTACACAGTTTTTTAAAGAATCTTTATCGATTTTTAATTCTAAATCTAATTTTTCTTCATCTAGTTTTACTCCTAAACCTTTTTTTGTTTCAATAATTTCTCCTACTAAATTGTGTAAGTCTCTTTTGATTATACGAATGATATGACCTTCTGGTTTGACACCTTTTCTTATGACTTCCGCTAAGACAATGTCATCTTGTATAGCACCATTCATATCTTCTTTACCAATGTATAAATCATCTTCTTTATTTAAAATAACAAATCCAAATCCTTTTTTATTTGCTGAAAATTTTCCGATTTTTAAATTTGGACAATTTTTCAAAAGAATGTATTTATCTTTTTTCGTTTTAAAAACTATATATTCATCTACTAATTCATCTAATGTATCGGATAATTCTTTTAATTCTTCAGCTGTGGTAAATCCTAACATATCATTAATTGTAATGAGATCCTTTGCTTCATGAATGTTTTCTAAAAGCTTTAATACTTGTTCTTTCATAAGTTATCACCTAGTACTATTATAGCTTCATCTTTTATTCCACACAAGAATAGGAAGAAAAACTTTACAAAAAAAGCAACCTAAACGGTTGCATTTTTACATTAAGAATAAAGCTAGTGAAATAAGAACAAATGCTGCTCCTAAAACAGCTGTTAAACGTGTTATCAATAATTCCATGCCACGTTCTTTTACTACACCGAACAACCTTTCATTCCCGCCAGTAATAATTTGGCCTGCATCACTTGCCTTATTTCCTTGTAATAATACTAATCCAATAAGTAATACAGATATAACTAATAAAATTATTTCTAAAATTTCTGCCATTTCTATTGCCTCCGATTCGTTATTAATTTACCATAAAATCAAGGAAATAGCAACATTATATTTTTCTATGTTCATTAAAATATTGATATCCCGTTTAGATATAAATTTAAATTTGGATATCCCGAAATAAATATACCCATATA
>CALVOC010000047.1 GCA_944350145.1 uncultured Bacilli bacterium | reverse complement strand
TAATCTGTCCGATTATGTATTTTGTTCGCTAAAAAAGTAACTCGAGGATTATTTTGTTCATCTAACTTCCAATTATAAGTATAACGAGCTCGTGTTGGATTTTGTTCTTGCCAGTTTTTTTCTAATATTTCTCGCCAGCCTGGAACAAATACTTCATCTAAGTCTGTCGAAACGCAGATGTCCGCATCTTTTGGGACAAGTGCTAAAGCTTCATTTCTCGCGGTGTCAAAACGCCATGGATAGATCTTTTTTTCATAAACTTTGACATTTCTTTTTTTTAGTTTTTCTACAGTATCATCCGTAGAACCTGTATCTAAAACGATTATTTCATCTGCTTCTTGCATAGAATCTACCCAACGATTTACAAAATGAGCCTCGTTCTTAGCAATAGCATAGACGATTACTTTCATATAAAATTCCTCCCAATGTAGTCTATGCAGTTTTTGCTTTTTGGCCACAAAAAAAGTTCGCTTTTAACGAACTTTTATTCATCTCCATAATTACATGGATTTTCAAATAAATTTTGAATATCTCCTTCTCCTGTTGGGAATTGGCTTAATGAAAAGTCTTGAGCAAGAGAGGTATTATCCATATCTACAGAAACTGTGATGATATAATTTTGATCATCCATGAAAATTTTTCCTTGATAGCCATCGAATGTTCCGTTTTCTTCAATACCACTTATCGCTTCATTATAGCTATCTTGGTCAGCAAATTGATAAGTTAGAGTTTTACTTCCATTATATAATTCTCCTTCTGCGGTTATTCCAAAACGATATTGAGCATTTGAAGTAGCATTCACTTCTGTATCTACTGTAGTTTCACAATACATATAAGTTGCTGGTGCATTTACACTTACTACTAATGTAGCTGTAACAGTTGTTTCGTTTTCATATTCATCACTTGCTAAAATTGTAACTTCGTATTCTCCTTCAACACTTGTATCTACTGGATCTACAAAAGAATAAGTTACTTCTGAAGCATCATCTTCAGCATCGATAAAATCTTCTGGAGTTACTACTGTATTTGGAGTTACAACAACTTCTTTCACTTCTATTACTGGTGCTTTTGTATCTTTTACTTCAACAGTTTGAGTTGGAGTGGTTTTATTTCCACATGTTACTGTATATTCATATGTTCCAACAGTAGCTGTATCTAAATTCGTATTTACTGTACAATTTGAAATGGCCATTCCACCTGTTACCGTAGCAAAATAACTAGCATCTGTACCAATGTCAGCACCTAGTTCTACTTGTTTTAAAATTGGTGTAATATTTACGGCTGCTGTTTGAGCTTTACTTGCATTTAAAAAATAGTACACTCCAAAGCCAATTGCAGCAATTAAAACAACAATTAAAATAATTAATAATGGTGTGTTTATTTTTTTATTTGATTTTTTCTTTTTTGGCTCTTCTGGAATTGGTGGTGGAGTTGGTATTCCTCCCATCATACCAATTGTGTTATTTCCATTTGGATTTTCTGGTGGCATTCCTCCGCCCATTGGATTTGCCATAAACATAGCTTGATTCATATTGTTAGGCATTTGATTATTTTGAGGTTCTTGCATCATTGTGTTGGCATTTAATGGAGTAGCTTCTAAAGGTGTAGCCACATTGTTTTCTGGAATATTATTTTGCGTAGGCATAACCATTCCAGCAGGTTGTAAATTTACTTGTTGATTTGGAACTTGATTCATTTGTTGATTTACATTGCCAAAATTTCCTTCCATTCCCATATTTCCCGCAACTGGTGTTGGCGATACTGGTGGAACCGTTGGATTTGTTGGCATTACTTCTGGTTGTGGTGGAGTTTCTGGTACACCTGGAACTGGAACTGGGCCATTATTTGGTGTTGGATTTAAAGTTTCCATGTTTGGATTCATATTACCAGAGTTCATATTTTGATTATTCATTTCGTTATTATTCATAATTCTACCCTCTTATTCTATAATACGTTTTTATTATACTAATTTTTTTTTGTAAAGTCAAAAAAAATTTACTTGTTTTTTGGAAACATAATTTTTGAAAGAAAAAATGTTTTTTTTCATGCAAAAAGGATTGAAAATTTCAATCCTAAGCATTTTTAATTTTATTCATATAGTAATGTATCTTTGTTGGCCAAGCAGTACTTGCAGCATATTTTTTTCCAATTGTTTCTGGTGTTGTTAATCCTAAACTAATATAGTTTTTAGCTAAGTTTGCAATCATTGCTTCAATTCCTTCATCTAAACTATTAAAAGATGCATAAGAACCACATCCAGATCCTTTCATTCCACCTACATTGTTACAAGAACGAACTAAACTACTACAAGTCCAAGTACATCCTGTTTCGTGCAAGGTGATAGCTAAAGCTAAGTAAGGATCGACTCCATATTCAATTGAATATTTTGCAAAACTCATTCCGTAACCTTTTAAGCTACTATTTAAACTTTGCTCTAATTTGGCAGCAAGTTCTTCCATAGTCATGCCGTCATAAACGATGACTGGTGAAGATGCTTTTAAACTCACGATTTCAATTTCTTGTTTTAAACTTTCATCTTCATAGTTTATTTCTTTAAAACTTGCTCTTTTTGCTTTTACCATAATTGATTCTAATACTGTATTTCCTGTTGATAATAAAGTACTATCCATCGATAAGATTGTGATGTTTTTGATCATTGCTGAAAAGACTTGGATACTACATATAACGATTAAGGCTACAAATAAAGCTTTAATCGAGGGTAATTTTTTCATATCAAACCATCCTTCTTTTTTCCGGAAAGTGAATACATTATACTATACTTTATTGCGATTTGTCAAATTTTCTGCTTTTTAAAGCGTACATTTGTACTCTTTTCGGCACTTTTTTGCCCTGAATAACGGGATTATCCAAAAAAGATAAAAGTGATCAAAAAGGCGGCAATTATCCCTACTGCATCCGCAAAAAGTCCTGCAGAAAGTGCATGTTTTGTTTTGGTAACTTTAATGGATCCAAAATAAAGAGCTAAAACGTAAATTGTGGTATCTGTACAACCTTGTAAGTTAGAAGCCAGTCTTCCTACAAAGGAATCTGGACCGTAAACTTCAAAGATATTGCTCATGATTGCTAAAGATGCTGTTCCAGATATAGGCCTTACTAAAGCCATTGGCAAGACATTTATAGGAATATTAAATGCGTTTAAAATTGGAGTAAAATAAGAAAAAATGAATTCTAAAAAATGTGAATTTAAAAAGATATTGGTAGCAAATACCATAGCAATGACTGCGGGAGCAATTCTAAAAATTGTCAATAACCCATCTTTTGCTCCCACTAAAAAGGAATCATAAATATTTACTTTCTTTTTAAATCCATAAATAAGAATAAATAAGACAAAAATAGGAACGATAAAATTGGATACATTCATTTTTTCTTTCTCCTTTTATAATAGTCAAATAATAATCCAGATACATTTGAACATAAAGTTGCAAGAATACTTGTTAAAATAATTTCTGAAGGATTGGCACTTTGATACATGAGTCGCAGGGCTATAACGGTTGTTGGAACAATGGTAACACCACCGGTATTTAATACGAGAAAGGTAACCATTGCTTCTGTTGCCGTGTCTTTTTGAGGATTATCTTTTTGAAGGCATTCCATTGCTTTTAATCCAAATGGGGTCGCGGCACTTCCAAGACCTAAAGCATTCGCGGCAATATTACTGGCGATGTAACCTAAAGCAGGATGGTCTTTAGGTAAACTTGGAAAAAGTTTACTAAGAACTGGTCTTACAAATTTGGCAAATAAATCTAATAGATTGGAGTCCTCTGCTATCTGCATAATTCCTGTCCATAGAACTAGTAAAGGTAACATTTCTGTTAAAAGTTTAATTCCCCCAGCTCCACCTTTTAAAATTTCTTCATTTAATAATTCGATATTTCCAGTCGCGATCATAAATAAGGAACCTACCGCGATGAAAAAGAGCCATATAACACTTACCATTTAAACAACCACCGTAAGAACTTTTGAAAAAAGTTTTCTTTTTTCGGTTCTTCTTCTAAATTTTGATAGATTTTTTCTTCATGAAGAGGTTCTTCTTTTAAATAAACTCTTGCAAGACCTACCTCTTCGTTTTGAGATTCAAAATCTATTTGTATATCTATGCGAATTTCTTTTTTTTCTTCTTCAGTTAATAAAGCATAAAAATCGTTTTTAATATAGTATTTTTGAGGATTTTCAGCATCAATTACTAGGGATTCTTTGTCTAAAATTGCGACTCGATCATACTTATCAAAAACATTTTCACAAAGATTTTTATGATCTGCAAAATCATTTCCATCATTTAAAGTCACTACAATACATGTTTTATCTTCTTTTTCTGAGGCTGTTACTAAGGTTCTTTTTGCTTTTTTGGTAAATCCAGTTTTTCCACCTATGTTATATTCATAGGATCCTAGTAATTTATTTTTATTTTGCCATACATAAGTTTTACCGCTTGTTTTGGCTTCGTATGTTTTGGTATGAATTATTTCTCTAAAAGTTTCATTTTTAAGAGCATAACGCATTAAAATGGCCATGTCTAAAGCTGTTGAAGTGTTTGCTGTGCCGTCATTTTCTTCTAAGCCATGATTATTTATAAATTTTGTATTACTCATACCAAGTTCATAAGCTTTTTGATTCATTAAAAGAACGAAATTTTCCATATTTCCACTTACATGATAAGCAATTTCTATTGCAGCATCATTTCCACTTCGAAGCATTAATCCATATAATAGATCTTTTAAAGTGATTTCTTCATCTAAAGATAAATAAATTGCACTGCCATAAGCTTTTAATACTTCTTCTCCAACTTTACGAACAGAGTTTATATCTTTATTTTCTAACGCAATTATTGCTGTCATTATTTTTGTCGTACTTGCGATTAATTTTTCTTTATTTTCATTTTTGCTTTCTAATACTCTACCAGAATCATAATCCATCACGACATAACTTTCTGCACTAATGGCCTGTACTTTTATTGGAAGTAGAAAAACTAGAATAAAGAGAAAGATTTTTTTCACAAAAATCACCTATAAAAACATATGAAAAAAAGGAAAGTTTTAGTCCTTCCTTTTCATTTTATAAATTTATTCCATCAATAGAATGTTCATAAATCCACTCTTTTAAATCTAACATATTTCCACTTTCATAATATTTCATCAGTTTTTCATAAAATACAGCTTGATCTTCTTGAGCAATTCTTATAATCCACAGCCATTATCTATCATTATTTTATTTGCAAATAACATAGCTACTCTTTTATTTTATCAATAAACATTTGCTTTCTCATAATATATAACATAGTTTCAGTAGCAATTTCTGTTTTACTTTTAGCAGGTTGATTTAATAAATCTTGAAGTTCTTCTTTAATTTGACTTTCAATTGGAAATGAAGGTTTCCCACCAATATTTACAGGTACAGTTCTAATTCTTCCTAATTCTTGTTCTAATACAAGCTTGTCAGTCACCAATTTGTGAATATAACAAAGTGTTTTAAAATCATAAGCAATATTTTCATTCTCTAGTATAAATTGCCAGGCATATTTTAAGTTATTGATAGCAATTATATTATTAACAGTTAGTCCATTTACTATTCCCCCGTCATATATAACTTGCGTTTCAGGATATATAACACCTATTCCTTCTAAGTTAGCACTTTTCCATATATAATCTACTATATTTCTTTTAGCAATAAATACATTTTGTTCTCTTGTCAAATTAAATTTATTCAAACTATATTCTATTATTTATAGCAACAAAAAAAGAAACCTTTATTTAAGTTTCATTGTAAATTCCTTCTAATTTTTTTAACGTTTCTTCTGAAGGTTGTTCTAAGACCCATGCATTTTCTTTATAATATGTCTTAAAACTTAATGTATATTTTATTGTTTTTGTTTCTTTATTCATTTTTTCTAAAACATTCTCTATATAATTTTGAGATCCATCTTGCTCTTTTAAGGCTTCTCTTTTACTATTATGATAGTTATAAACTGTAATATCTACTAAAACTGTAGCTTCTTCTCCATTATAAATTTCTTCTTTAATATTATATTTTAAATTGACAAATTGTTTTTTCATTAACAAAATATATTTTTCTTTTTCTTCTTTTGTCCAATCCTTTTTTTCTAAATTTTTCATTAAAGATTGTTCTATTTCTGTGGTGAAATTTCGATATTTTTCTAAATACTCTACTACAGCTTCTTTTGAACTTTTATTTGTACATCCTACTAAAAAAAATAAACATAAAAAGAATAATGCAAATTTTTTCATAGACATTCCTTATAAGATAAACGAATTAAAGAAGCTATTTTATGAATTTTAGAAGTATAAGGCTTTTTTAATTCTTTTAAACAAATTTCAAGCATTTTGGAAAGATCTTCTTCTAAAGTGCCAAACCATTCATAATATAAATAGGAACACTTTGAAACATTTTGGGTTTCTTTTAAAGTTTTTAATTCAATTTTAATCAAATTTTTTTCTTGTAAGGCTTGTCTGAAATCGCTTTTAGGAGGAATTTTCTTTTGAATTAAAAATGGAATTGTGATTTCTTTTAAGGAATTTGCTAATTCATTGCAATTGTTTTCATCTTCTATTAAAAGTTTTGATCTTGAAAGAATTTCACCTGTATTTTTTAATTCAATCACTAAACTATTTTTAGTGGAAGATAAAAGAAGAAGATTCTTACTTTTGTCTTTTTTTATTTGTGTTTTTCCTATATAAGGTTCTAGCCAATTTTTTTCTATTTTTCCTTCATGAGCTGAGATTTCCTTGAATTCTTTTTCATTTACTCTTACAAATGGGATCTTTTTTACGGGTAAAATATTGTCTTTTTTTTCCCATTCATAAAATTCCCACGCGACATCATCTAAGTTTACTAATAAATCATAATAGTAGTGCATTATTTATGGTCCTTTCTATTGAAATAAATTATTAAACAGAGAATTCCAATTCCTAAAAAATAGAATTCTACCTTTCTACTAATAAAATGAACATAAAAAGAAAAACTATACCCTAAAACTAAAAGATTAAGATATAATATTTGAAAAAATAGTCCTAAAATAATCAGAATCATACCCATTAATAAAAATATTCTTTTTTTCATGTTCCCTCAAAATATTCTATTTCTGAATTTATAATTTTAGTCATACAATATTTTAGGTGATCCATATGGAACTTATTCTTTATGTTCTTTTAGGAATATTACAAGGTTTTACTGAACCTCTTCCCATATCTAGTAGTGGTCATTTGATTTTGTTTAGAAACATCTTTAATATTAAAACTATTCAAGATTTGAATTTTGAAATTATTGTTCATTTCGGATCTTTTATCGCTTTGTTTTTTATTTATCGAAAAGATATTTTTATACTTTTAAAAGCTTTTTTTAAATATTTATTTTATAAAAAAAAGAGAAATTCTTTAAAAAAAGAATTCCGATACTGTCTTTATATTTTAATAGGATGCATGCCAGTTGGAATAGTGGGCTTGTTTTTAAAAGATTTTCTTGATTTACAAAGCAATAATATGCAGTTTTTAGGAATTTCTTTTTTATTCACCGCTTTAATTTTATTTCTTATACGAAACAAAAATGGTATAAAAAAAGAGGAAGATATTACTTTTAAAAATGTTTTATTTATTGGTTTTTTACAAATTATTGTCTTATTTCCCGGAATTAGCCGAAGTGGAACTGTCTTAGTTGGATGTCTTTTATGTGGCTTTTCTAGAAAAACTGCTTTAAAGTATACTTTTATGCTTTATTTTCCGATTAGTCTAGCTTCGATGAGTTTAAGTGTATTTGACTTACTACAAACTAATCAGTTAAATTCTTTTTTCATTTATTATAGCAGTGGCCTTATTGCTTCTTTGGTGGTTACTTATTTTTCTTATCAATGGCTTTCTAAATTGGTTTTAAAAGGAAAGATTTGGAAATTTTCTCTTTATTGCTTATTTCTCGGAGTTTTTGTTCTTTTTTATTTTCGTTAAAAAAAATAAGCCTCATCGGCTTATTTATCTAATTACTGAACTTATATTTTTAATTACTTCTAATCCAGGTGCCATGACAAGGAAGAATATATATAATATTATGGCAATGAATATTATTGGAATAAAATACCATACTACCCATTTAGCTGGTTTTCCTTTTTGACTTAAAATTTTTAGAAGTTCATCTTGGCTGGCATTAGGATTTTGATTTATAATTACATTTACTTGTTGTTCTACATATTTTTTATATAGAAAATTAAAGTTTAAGCCAAAGTATGCTCCAACCAATAAAATTAGAAAGAAAACTTAAAGAATCTAAGCCTATTAAAGAAAGGATGGAAGTTATCACTACAAAAGATATAGCGGCATATAAGGATAATTTCCAATACTTACGATATATTAAGTAAACTACAGGCATTAAAAACGCTGGCCATGACCATTTGTTATTCCATATTTTTTCATAGTTCTTTCCAATGTAAGCTTTAACATATTGATCGTTTTTATCAAAAGTATTATTGGAATTTAATGAAAAATTATTAACTGGTGCACTTACTGTTTTATTAAAACTTACATTTATAGAGCTATTTATTTCATTTGGTGAGGTATTTAGTGTTTCGATTTTCTTGAGGATTAAAAATCGTTTGAAAAGTATTTGTTTTTTCCTCTGTTAATACACTTCCACAAATGGGACAAAATTGCTCATTGTTATTAAATTCTTTTTGACATTTTACACACTTCATAAAAAACTCCTTTTTTACTTACTACTTTCTATATCTTTATAGGTAATTTCAGGTATTTCTACTTGATTAATCGAATCAAATCTTTTAGTAATTTTTTCTGTAGTAATATGAATATCTTTTACATCTTTACTTACTGTATCAATGCTTCTTGATAATTTATCCCAACGTTCTTTATAACGTTGAAAATCAAGAGCCAATTTATTTAGTTCAGTTTGAATTACTTTTGCATATTTATCACGTTCCATATTTTTTATAATCATGGCTACAGTCGTTAACGTACTCATTAAAGTAGTTGGTGAAGTGATCCAAACTTTTTTGTTATATGCTTCCTTTAATAGATCTGGATGATAGGCATTAATTTCAGCAAATATGGCTTCAGCTGGTAAAAACAAAATAGCTTGATTCGCTGTAACTCCTGGAATGATGTATTTACTACTTATCGCTTCAATATGTTTTTTGACATCTATTTTAAATAATTTGGTCGCATGATCTCTTTCTTCTTTAGATAAGGTTTTATCTGTCATTTTTTCATAGTTTTCTAAAGGAAACTTTGAATCGATGCAAATATCTCCTAATGGATTTGGAGCATGTATTATTGAATCGGCTATAAAACCGTTTGGCAATTTATATTGAATTTCATAGATGCGATCATTTTTTTCTCCAAAGACACTTGTCAAAATATAATTTAAGTTTACTTCACCAAAAATTCCTCTTGTTTTTTTATCTGTTAAAACACTTTGTAAAGAGACAATTTCAGAAGATAAGCTATCGATCTTTTTTTGAGCTTCATCTATTTTAGAAAGTCTTTCTAAAACATTTGTAAATGTTTTATTTGTTTTTTCAAAATTTTCATCCAATCTTGTATTTACTTTTTCATTAATGGCAATTAGTCTTTGTTCCATACGATCGTTTAAAACTTCAAAATCTTTTCTTAAATTGTTAGAAAAATCATATTTAAAATCTCCTATTTCTTTGGTTAAAGAGTTTTGAAATGTTCCTAATTTTTCTGTTACAGCTAAATCATTTTGAGTATTTTTTTGTAATTTCAAAATTAAAATTATGATTAACAGAATTAAAAGAACTAGTAAACCAATTATAATATATTCCATCTTACTCACTTCCTTCTTTAAGTATAAAGGATTTTTGAAAAAAAGTCTAAAAAAAGCAAATGACTAGACAATCATTTGCTATTTCACTACTTGGGTTACATCATAGCCAAAATATTCTAACATGCTGACTACTCTACTACTATGAAGTCCTTTTGAACAAATAAAGAAATAAGGAGGTCCTTTTTTTTTTTGTGGATCATACTATAAGATTCATATTTGATGAGATA
>CALVOC010000046.1 GCA_944350145.1 uncultured Bacilli bacterium | reverse complement strand
TTCAATGCAATTTTGTTCATAACTAAATGTTCCTTGATTTAAATTATTTAGTCCAAGATGAAAAATATCGTGTGTAACAAATGTAACGTTACTTGTAACTATAATATTATTATGAAATTTAATTAACTTTGGATCCGAAGGAATAATTCTTGGCTGAAAGAAAACATTTTCTCCCATCTCTTTAAAAATTTGATGCTTTTTTAAATAACGATTTCTCTTATCACTATTGATCATCAAATATAATCTAATTCTTTTTAATTGATTTTTGGTCCAGCTTTTCATTGGTAAATT
This sequence comes from uncultured Bacilli bacterium, assembly GCA_944350145.1. Classification (GTDB taxonomy): domain Bacteria; phylum Bacillota_I; class Bacilli_A; order RF39; family UBA660; genus Ventrenecus. The sequence goes on along the minus strand of CALVOC010000046.1, from coordinate 9,966 downwards.
CCTTTCTATTATCTATTCCATATATTACTGCCAAATATGTAGATACCATAGGACTTATAAGAACGTGTCCTGTAAATAGTGAAATAATTCCTAAAAAAACAAACATAAAACAATAAAAGGGTTGCAATTTTTTTTGCTTTATTGCATAGATAAAATAGCCAACATATATAATACTACCTAATAAGCCTATACTATAAAAAATATCAAAAACATCTATCTCTATATCTTTAATTTGTAAAATCTTACTCCGTCCTATGCCAAATATTTTTTCTATCCAAGAACTTTCTTGATATTTTTCATGAATTTGTAACAAAAAATCTAATCTGTTTGAATAGATAATGTTATCAATGTTTTCAAAGGTTATTAGATCGGTTAATGAATCTACTTGATAAAACTCTAAGGATGTTTTAATATTTTTAAAAAAACTTGTTTGAGGTAAAATAAGAACAATTGAAATAGTTATTGCAATTAAACTTAAAATTGTTATTTTCAAATGTTTTTGTAAACAAGGCTTTATTTGCTTACAGTAATAGATCACAAAGAAGATAGCTATAATTATGGCACTGATATACATTGCCTTCGTACTTAATAGTATTAACATTGTTATTGTTAAAAGAATAAAAGGAATAAGCAATTTTATCTTTTTATTTTCAATTAAATATTTTAATGCTATTGGAATTAACAAAATAAATACGTTTGCTAACTCATTGCCAATATAAAAATAAGATAAATATAAATTTTTATTAGGGTATATCTCATTAATATTATGTCCTAGATTAAAAAAGTAAGGAACAGTATAGAATAATAAATAAGTTACTGCTAAAGTGGTTATTAATTTTTCATTAATAAGTTGATTTTTGGTAGAAGCAAAAAAAATAATTAATGTTGGTAAATAAAAAATTTTAATTAAGTTTGTTAACTCTTGATAAATTGAATTATGTAAATAGTAAGAGAATCCTAAACTAACCATTCCATATAAAAATAAAAGAAGCAATATAGGTCTACTCTTTTTTTGATTTTTAACAAGATAGAATATGACAAAAAGCAAAAAAAGGCCTTTTAAAACTAATCCAATACTTGGCCAATTATTCCAAGTTGCAATGGAAGAAAATAAATCAATAATTGGCATACATAGAATAAAAATATATAGTATTTTCTCTTTTTTGGTTGCCATAAACTTTCCTCTTTTCTTATAATTATCTTATCATAAGTATTAGGCAAAAAAAAAGAAAATTATTTTCGTTTTTTCTTTTTCTTCTTTTTTGAATTTTCAAAAATATCATACATTGTTTCTTCTTGTTGTTTTTCTTCTTTTTTTTCAGCTTCTTGAATTTGTTTTTTATCTATTTGTACTGTTTTTTCATAATCTTCAATCATTTTTGTTACATCATCCATTTTTTTCATGGCTTCTTCTTTGCTTAGATTTGCTGGCTTCGTTGACTTTTTTTCAACAGATTCAGGTTCTTTTGGAACATCTTTCTTTTTTGATTTTTTTCCTTTTTTCTTACCTTCAACTTTTATTTCTTCCGTTATTTCTTTTTTTTCTTCCATTGGAACTTCTTTTTTTTCAGCGATATTTTTTTCTTTAACATTTTTTCTGGCTTTTGGTTTTCTAATTAATAAAATGAGAATTATTAGAAAGCAGAAAGCTAAACTGGCAATAAAAGCGATCAAAACAATTTGATATTTTTTGATTTGTTCTTCATAGTTTTGCATTAACGAATCATCATATTTTACATAGGCATTGTTTTCTTTATCATAAATATAGTAGTCTTCTTTTCCGGTAACAATATCCATTGCATATATTATTGTTGTATTTCCAACATTTGATTTTAAACAATCATAAGACTGTTCAGCAATTGTAATTTTGCTTTTTGTAAATCCTTCTTTTTCTTCGGAAATTGGCATGATATATAACAATAATTGATCTGATTTGTTTTCGTTATAAAGTGTATAAGTGTTTTTTTTCTCATCATAAATTGCAAAATGTTGTTCTCCTTTGCTATCTTTAATGCTTACTAAGGTAAATTCTGAAGTTGAACTATAGAAAGCAGGAATATCGAAATCATTAATTTTTATTGTTTTTGATTCATATGTTGATGGCAATTCAATATTCTTAACATTTTTCATTATGGTATATTCAGAATTTCCAATTTTAATATTTATTGGATTTTCATCTTTTACATTTATAGTAATTTTATATATTCTTTCAACACCAGTTTCACTTGTAACTTTAATTTCAAAAGTATTTGCACCTTCGTTTAATTCTACTTCACCTGTTCCCATTACGGTAGCATAGGAACTAGCTGCTTGGGCTTCTAATGTTACCTTATCTACTGTATTAGGAACTTCTACTGAATATTCAGTCGTATCTTGATTAAATTCTGGTGTTATTGTGTATCCTGTTACGCCTATACTTTTTAAATAATTGTTACTGTCTTTTTCACGAGCAGCCACTACAGATACAGTTTTTGTAGCATTAACACTTGTCGTGCTTCCATCTTGACTTGTAGCATCCCCCGTAACAGTAAATCCTATGACACCAGTACTTGTAGAACGACATGTTACCGAAAGGTATTTGGTTGTATTTGCAGCATTTGATGTTGCATCGGCAAAAGATGTTGTACATCCACTTGTTGCACCACTACTTTGAATTTTTATATTCCAAGCAGCAACATTTTTTAATTGAATAGTCGCGGTTACAGATGATCCTACCTCAATGGAACTTGCCCCAGTATAAAAGCTATATGACGGTGCTGCATAAACTAAAAGCATTCCCATAAAAAAGCAGAGATTTGCAAAAATTATTTTTTTAACGTTTTTCATTTTACCTCTTTCTATGCCTGATTAATTCCTTTTTGGCCTAATAAATATTGTCTTAATCTTAGTAAGTCTGCTGAATTTATATTTCCAGAAACATTTACAAGTCTTGCTGATTCTAAGTAAGCTCCTGATAACGTAACCTGGCCTAGTAGATGTTGTCTCATTCTTAACAAGTCTGCTGAATTTATATTTCCATCTCCTGTTAAATCTCCATATATTACGAATGTGTACGTTTCTCCTGTACTAAATGTTACAGTAGAACCAGTTGTTACTTTTTCTGTATTTCCTAATAAGTTTCCGCTTGCATTTTTAAAAGTTAATTCTGAACCATTTGTTTTACTTTTTAAAGATGAAATAGTCGCATTGAGTGTTAAATTTGTTATGTAATTTCCTTTACGATTTAACCCCATGTTTGCTAAATGTGTTGCAACAGGTGTTGCACTAGGAGTTACAGGATCATTATTTCCAGGACCTACTGGAACTGAACCGTCATCTCCGATATTTCCAACATATACTCCATCACTATTGGCAACTGATCCTGCAGAAGCATATACTAAACCTGCTTTAGCTGGATTTTCTTCTGAACTTCTAGCTCCAATATTATAAAAGTTATAGAAGCCTACATAAGTAATTCCTTTATAGTCAAATTGTTCTCCACTAGTAACCAAGCCTTTTGTTGATCCTACTTCTTGTCTTGATAAAGAAGCTAAATATACCGGACTAACGTTATAAGCTTTTCCTGCTTCCATAAAGATTTGGGAATATGGTAGATTGTCTACATTATCATTCCCTTCCATGAAAGTCCCTTTTAAAACACTTTTCACCATGTCTTCTGTATAATATGAATTATTACTTAAATCTTCAAACATTAAGATGCTATCTTCCATTAAAAAATTTCGTGGATCTAAAAAATATGACATTGTTTGATCGTTTGGAGTTGCCCATCCAACTTCTGGAAAGATATTATTTGGATCCATACACGCACTGCAACTTGTGCTTACGGCCCCGACTATTTTTTCCGATGCAACAGCTGAATTAAAATCTAAATTTGTTTTAATCGCTTCAAAAGTCCAATTTGGATATTTATTATGTAATTCTCTTAACCATTTTTTATAACTTTCATCAAAGCCTTGTCTATTTAGTTCATCTTCAAAAGCTTGATCGGTTATTGTGCTTGTTCCTCCCTGCTCAATTCCCGTTACAGGATGCGATGTATAGGCAGGCATATTGTTAAAAATCGGTATCGCAAAATGTAATGGATTTGAAAGCAATCCGTTATCTCGATAGCTTCTGTAACTGCTAGCTGCTTCATTCATAGGAGCGGCAATATTTGCTTGATATTCATGATTGTGTGGATAAGAAGGACTAGCAGGATTTACGTTGAATTTTTTTAAATAAATTGTATTTTGACCACTTCCCAAATAATCTCCAGATATAAAGTCAGCTCCACCCATAATGGCTTTTTTAGGGCTTGTCCAAGGTCTTCCATACGATGCAGGGTAACTTTCCCCGGCTAAGGATACATAACTAGAACAAATATACCCACTTATTCCATTATAATTAATGCTATACCAACCTTCTGAACACCCATCTCCAGCTATTTTATCTGTAGAATTTACACTTACAATGTTTCCCATATAGAGGTAGTCATGTATAGTACTGTTGGTTGTTGGTGCAGAACGTAAACGCACTTCGTTTCCAGTAATTGTACCTTGAACCGCAGCTTTTGCCCTTGGAATTAAACTTGTAACAGACAAAAAAAGTATACAAAGAGACATAGTTATCGAAATGATTTTTTTTATATTTTTCATAACCTAGCCTCCTTTTATTCGACATTATTATATCATACTTTCTTTTTAAAGCAAATTTTCTCTTTAATTTTTTTTGTAAATAAACTATCAAATATTGAGTATTTCCTTTTTTTATTATATAATTTTAGTTAGATATAAAATATTTGAATACGAAAGGGTGTTTTATGAAAGTTTTTTTCTCTAAATTAAAAAGAGCCAATTTAATTATGAAAATTTTTTATTTTATCTCTTTAATTTTATATTGGATAGCCTATGGATTTTTTTGCCATAGTTTGCTTTCTTTAGTTGGTATTGAAACGTTTATTCGAATTATTGTTTTAGTTGTTGCTGCGATTTTTGGAATCATTTATACTATTATTGGACTGGTGAAAATGTTTCAAAATAAGAAGATCATTTTTACTATTTTGACAATTTGCACAATACTTTTTGCCGCATTATTTGGATTTGGATCTTATTTTATAGATAAATTATATAATAAAATCGAGAACTTTACTGCCAAAGATACTAGCACTTATACTACAACAATTGTTGCACTTAAAAATACCGAATTTTCTTCAGAAAGTATTATTGGAATGATTACAGACGAAGAGGATCGAACTGGTTATATTTTGCCAATGGAAATGATTGTTAAAGAAGATATTAACAATACTATTGAATATTATGACAATACTTTAGAATTATTAGATGCTTTATATAATGGCGAGGTAGATGCAATTTTTATTAATAAGGATTATGTTACTTTATATAGTAATGAGGAAAAATTTGCAAATCTTGGTAGCGAAACAAAGATTATCAAAGAATATTCTAAAGAAATGAAAACCGAGGAAAGTGAACTTCTTGTTAGTACTAAGAGTTTGACTGAGCCTTTCACAGTTTTAGTTATGGGAGTTGATTCGGAGAGTAAAAATGGATTAGATGCTAATGCTGCATTTAATGGCGATACTTTAATTTTAGTTACTTTTAATCCTAAAACTTTATCTGCTACAATGTTTAGTATTCCAAGAGACTTATATGTTCCAATTTATAGCAGTTCTGGAAGAAATTTAGGTTTAAATAAAATAAATTCTTCAGCAGCATATGGAACTGCTAGTACAGTAAATACAATTGAAAATTTAACGGGTATTGAAATTGATTATTTTGTAAAGGTGAATTTTCAAGGAGTTATTGATCTGGTAAATACTTTAGGCGGAATTGATGTAGATGTTGAACCACCTGATTATTCTGCATATATTCATACTTATGGTGAAGGCAGATTATGTGAAAGTGGTGCCGATAGAACATATACAAATATGGTTTGTATGAATACGGGTTGGCAGCATTTGAATGGTGAACAAGCTTTAGCCTATGCTCGTAATCGCCATGGCTATTTAGAAAGTGATATTGCTCGTAATCGTCATCAACAACAAATTATTGAAGCAATTGCAAAAAAATTGGTACAGACATCAAGTTTTAGTGATTTTGAAAATTTATTAGATACAATTAGTAATAATATTGCAACAAATATGAAAACTTCCCAAATATTATCCTTTTATCAATCATTAAAAGAAATGCTAATGAAAGCTTTAAGTGGGGACGATTTTATTGAAATCAAAAAAATGCAACTCAGTTATTTTTCTTTTAGTAATTTATATGGCTTATCTTGCTTAGGATATTATCAAGGAAGTTTAGATGCTATTACTAGTGCTATGGAAGAAAATTTGGAAATTATTCATCCTGAAACAATCAAAACATTTAGTTATGATTATTCTGTTGATTATGAGCAAGACAGTGAGATTATTGGAAAAGGTATTTATTCGGGTGGAAAAGTACCAGATAGTTCTGTAACTAATCCAATTATTCCAAATACGCCAGACGAAGATGATTCTGCTAATGAGTCCATAGATCCAGATGACGAGGATATTAGTGAGGATCCTGATATAAATAATCCGGATGATGAAGATCCTACAGGAGATCCTAGTATAGATGATTCAGATGAAAATGATGATGAAGATACCACTATTCCAGGTAATCCCGAAAAGCCTACAGAAGATCCAGATTCTTCAAATGAAGAGAATAATGGAAATGATTCTAATGATGAAAATTCAGATGTTACTCCAGGAGAGCCAACGGTGAATTAAAATTTAGCTTTTGTTATTTTACAAAGGCTTTTTTTATATAAAAAAAAGAACTTTAATGGTTCTTTTCTATATAAGTTTTAATATTTTCACTACTCTTAGCATTTAATGTGAAATCCGAGAATTTTTTTGCTTTATACAGTGGATAAGCTGCACAGCCAATCATTGCTGCATTATCTGTACAATATAAAATGTTAGGTACATGAAATTCTACTTGATGCTTATCACAAACCTTTTTTATTTCTTGTCTTAAATACTTATTAGCAGAAACTCCACCAGCTAATATAAAATGTTTTATACCAGTATTTTTTAAAGCTAGATCAACTTTTCTACTAAGCTCCTCAACCGCAGTTACTTGAAAAGAGCAAGCAAGATCATTTATTCTTACTTCACGATTTTTTTGTGTTTCATTATGAACTAAATTAATAATAAAGCTCTTTAATCCGCTATAACTAAAATTGTAATTCTCTTCTCTCATTGGTTTTGGAAGATCATATGTATTTTTTCCTTTCGCAGCTGCTTTTTCAATATTAGGACCTCCTGGGTAAGACATATGTAATACGCGAGCTACTTTATCAAAAACTTCTCCTACTGAATCATCAATTGTACTACCTAATAATTCCATATCGTATGGACTTTTTAAAATTAACAAATCTGTATGTCCACCGCTTACAATTAAAGCCAGAGATGGATATACTATATCATGTTCAATATTATTAGCATAAATATGTCCCATTGTATGATTTACGGCAATAAGGGGCTTATTGTATACAAATGCTAATGTTTTCGCACACTCTACTCCTACAAGAAGGCTTCCTAATAATCCTGGAGCATAAGTAACTGCGATTGCGTCTATATCTTCTATTTTTTTAGAAAACTTTTTTAGTGTATCTTCTAATACTAAAGTGATATTTTCAGTATGCATACGACTAGCAATTTCAGGTACTACACCGCCATAGTTTGCGTGAGTATCCATCTGTGTTAAAATAGTTAAGGCTTCTACTTCTTTTCCATTTTTTACTATAGCCATAGAAGTTTCATCACACGATGTTTCTATAGCTAAAATATATACGTCTTTCATTGAGGCCTCCTTTCCATTACATATGCGTCTTTTTGACCATAATATTTTTGTCGTGTATAAATGGTTTCAAAACCAAATTTTTCATACAATTTAATTGCTATAAAATTATCAACAGCAACTTCTAGAAAAAAAGTTGTGTCTACGTTTGAATTCGTAATCATTGCATCTAACAAATTCGTTGCAATTTTTTTATTACGGTAATCTGGATGCACCACTAATTCTACAATGTCAACTGTTTTTTCTAATAATGTATAAATTATAAAACCTACAACTTTCCCATTTTCTTCATATACTAATATATGAAAATAGCTTTCTTCAATTAAATTTTCTAAATTAAATTTTTTTTTAAAATTCTTTTGTACTTCTTCCCCTAAAATATATATGGTTTTAAAATCTTTTGTTTCTGCTTCTCTAATCATTTTTTTTCTACCTCAATTTTTTTCACATAAAATGGATTCACTAAATGAGGATTTACAGGTTGTTTCTGGTGGGCATATTTTGCTAACATTGTTTTATTAATCTTAGAACATATATAAATTTTGTTTTCTTTGGAAAAAATAGAAAATTCGTCTTTTTTTAAATAAGTGTATTCAATAATATTGTTTTTTTCTATTTTTCCAATGTAGTAACCGTTCTTTTCTTCTAAAGCTAGGTAGGTATCTTTGTCTATTTTAGTATCTAAATAAAGCTCTAAACTTGTCATCGTTCTTATAGGTATTTTTAAAGTATATGCCAGAGTTTTCGCAATTGTAACGCCTATTCTCACTCCTGTAAATGATCCTGGGCCTATAACAACAATTAGATCATTTATATCTTGGATTTCTGCATGGGCATCACTCAGTAATTTTATTAAAGCTTGAAAACATAAAGTACTGTGATCTTTCTTTTCAGTTATTTCTTTTTCTATAATAAGCTTATCATTTTGATAAATAGCCAAAAATATAAAATCTGCATGAGTATCAATCAATAATGTGTTCATTCACTCACCCTCTTTGTGTATGTAGTATACTTTTTTTCTTCATGGTTGTCAAACAAAAAAGTCCCTGCTATAGGACTGAATCACATACATCCTCATATATTTTTCCATGAGGTTTAAAAATTAATATTCTCGTATTTTCATCAACAAACCTAAAATTAATATCTAACCTTTCATCTGGCAATTCGTTTTCAATCATGTCTGCCCATTCAATGATGGTAACCCCGCCTTTATTAAAATAATCTCTAATCCCTATATTTTCTTTATTATTTTCTAATCTATAAACGTCCATGTGATATAATGGAAGTTCACCTGTATCGTATTCTTTTACAATATTAAATGTTGGTGAAGTAATAGTATCGTCAATTCCCAATGCCTGAGCAAATCCTTTAACAAATACAGTTTTTCCAGTTCCTAACTCACCATTTAAGCAAATTACCATGTTTGGAAACTTTTCGCTTTCAATATTTTGGGCTAACTCTAAGGTATCCATTTCATCTTTTGAAGTAAATCTATAATCCATATTTAATCACCTAAAGCTATTTTAATATAGTATAAAATTCTTTGCAACCCATTGTTGTTATTTCATCATAATTTGACATTTTTTATTAATTTATAGTAATTCTTTTTCTTATTAACATCTCAATAACTACTTAAAGTTTATTTGAAATTAAATTGCTTTTTTTAAAATATAGTTTTTTTTACAAATAAAAAAGAACAATCATTGTTCCCTTTAATGGAATAAAAACAATCAAGTTCTGTAAAAAGTAGTGATAGAAGGAACTCGATTTATTCCGAATTGCACTTAAAAAAGAGGATAAAAAAAGCATCTTTTTCAGTTGCTTATTCATTTTATCACAATATCGTACATTTGTAAATAGATATTTTTAAATTTTTGCAAAAAAAAAATTGGCAACTACCTATTTTCGCTTATCACTATCGTCGGCGTACTAGTGCTTAACTTCTCTGTTCGGGATGGGAAGAGGTGTATCCACTAGGCTATCGTCACCAATAAAGGATTTTGTCCTTTAAAAACAAGATAATGTATACTCACAATTAAAATATTAAGTTAAATCCTCGAACTATTAGTACTAGTCAGCTCAACGTATTACTACGCTTCCACCTCTAGCCTATCAACGTTGTAGTCTTCAACGGTTCTTA
>CALVOC010000045.1 GCA_944350145.1 uncultured Bacilli bacterium | reverse complement strand
AATTATGGAACATGTAGCAAGAGTTGTGGAGGAGGAGTTCAATATAGAAACTATCAAATGAAAGATAGTTACACAGGAAAAGTATGTAAAACAGATAAAGATTCTAAAACTTGTAATACTCAAAGCTGTGCTCCAACGATCACTTTAATTGGAACCTATAATTTTACAACGATTGCTCCACTAAACTCAACACAAGCTGTAGGAATCACTGCAGATGAACTAACATGGACGAACGATTTACCAAGTTATTGGCAATATAATTATTCTTATATTAATGCTCAAGTAATCAATGTAAATGCAAATAACCAAGTTTCTATCGGAGGAGTAAATGGAATTACCTATGGGTATGATGCCTTAGGAGCAGCCGGAATAAGAGTAGCTAAAATAAATGATAATAAGCTTCTTTTAGTAGGTAAATCCTATTATAAGCATCACACTCAAACAGGGGATGGCCGTATGGGAGCAGTGATGATCGAAGTAAACGGGAATAGTGCTTGGGCTTCTGGAAAAGTAATTTTATACGATGATATGAAGTGGTATAACTTACTGCCTTCTCAAATTATTTATTATCAAGGAAATGCTGAAGCACAAATCACCATCGAAGCAAATAGTAGTAGCGGTAAAGTACATACCTATACATTTAATTACAACGTAAATAATGGCAGCTTTTACGAGGTAAGTGATAAAACTTGGAACAGAAAATCAAATTTATATTGGTTTAATGATGCAGAAAGCTTAATAGAACCACCATATACTGGCACTAGTTATAGCCGATCAATTCGTGCTTTTACACCTTTAGATCGAAATAATAAAGTGTGGGTAGGATTTAACTGGGCTACTAGTGATACTACAGGCATTTATATCGGACCAGCTGGAGCAGATTATACTGGCAATGATTATTTAGTTTTTCCAGTGGATACCTATGAAGATCAATACGGCGAAATTGTTGAATTATCCCATTTTGGAACTTCGAAATTTATTGCTCGTACAGGAGCTAACTCTGGTACTAACCGAAAAAAGAATTTTCTATTTTATCGAAATATAAATGGAACATGGAAACTCGAGCATACAATTGCTATTTCAGATTCCATGGGAAGTTATGGAACTCTTGTTCCTTTAAACGATAAACAAATGCTCTACTATAGTGGTGCAACTACTACAAACCGTAACCTATATTTAATTCAATATAACACATAATTTTTCTTCCCGTGAATTTACACAAGTAAAACTTTATGATATACTAAACAAAGAATAGAGGGAGTTAGATCGTATGAATCAAAGTGCGAATAATTCAGCATTTAAACCTTTAAAATATCCAGGACTAGGCCTATTTATGTCCTTTAAAATCCTCATGGAAATTCTTCTTTACATTCTGCAATGTGCAAAACGAGGATTTACCTATGTTTTTAAAGACCTTCCTTCAATGCTTTGGCAAAAAGCAAGCGGAAAAGTAGATCAAGCTTATAAAGGAGCAAAGGGAGCCATTGAACAAAAGTCTACAAACAAAAAGAAAAAAAGCATTTTAAGCATGGACATCAATGATTTATTACAAAACACAAGATATATGCAAAAGAAAATTGCCGCTTTAGAAAAAGAAAAACTAAATTTACTTCAAGAGCTACAAACAACAGGAAAAATTCGAAGCAAAGACTCCCAAGTTTTCCGTTTTACAGCCAAAAATAAAGAGGGAAAATTAGAAACAGGAATCATCAATGGTTTTTCAAAATTAGATGTAAATACATTTTTAGTTCAAGATGGCTATGAGGTATATAAAATTGAACATAATAAATATATAGATTTCTTATACGGTCAATCAAGCTTTTTATCTCCTAAGCTTTCTACCAAAGATTTGCTATTTTGGCTAACACAATTGTCAACGTATTTAAAAAGTGGAATTCCACTTGCAGATTCTATTCGAATTTTAAATCAGCAAATGAATAAGAAAGGTCAATATAAACGAGCATTCCAATCCATTATTTACGAACTCACAATGGGAGAATCCTTTTCAAAAGCCTTAGAAAAACAAGGTGGAATGTTTCCAGCACTACTAATCAACATGATACGAGCCGCAGAAGCAACAGGAGAATTAGAAGAAACATTAGACGATATGGCAAATTATTATGAAGAAATTGATAAAACAAGAAAACAAATGGTTTCTGCTTTAACATACCCTTCCGTAATCATGATATTTAGTTTAGCCGTCGTTACTTTTATAATGATTTACGTTATCCCAGAATTTATTAAAATATATGATAGTGCCAATGCTGAGATATCTGGGATCACCCTAGCAGTTATTAATATAAGTGCCTTTTTACAAACCAATATCATGAATATTTTATTAATAATCATTTTAATTGTGGTTGTATTAGTAATTTGTTATAAAAAAATAAAAGCTTTTCGAAAAAGTCTTCAAATATTTGCTATGAAAATGCCTGTAATTGGCAACATCATTAAATATAATGAAATGACAATTTTTACCAAAACCTTTTCATCTTTACTTCGGAATAACGTCTTTATTACAGAAAGTATCGATATTTTGAGTAAAATCACAAATAACGAAGTCTATAAAGAAATAATGTATAATACGATCAATAATGTCGTTAAAGGAGAAAGAATAAGTGTTGCTTTTAAAGATCATTGGGCTGTTCCAGATGTAGCATATTATATGATTGTAACAGGTGAATCAACAGGAAAACTTGCTGAAATGATGTCAAAAGTAAGTGCTTACTATCAAGAAATGCATCGAAATTTAGTTGGATCTTTAAAATCATTTATCGAACCAATTATGATTTCTTCACTAGCACTTATTGTAGGAGCTATTTTACTAGCTGTAATCGTGCCAATGTTTGGTGTAATGAATCAAATTGAAATGTAGATGGGGGAGTTATGGAAGTATTTTATAGTAGTATGTTCTTTATTTTTGGAAGCGTTTTAGCTTCTTTTTACTGTGTTTTAGCAACGAGGATACCAGAAGGAAAGTCGATAGTAAAACCAAGAAGCCATTGTGAACATTGTAATCACACCTTAAAATGGTACGAATTAATTCCAATCTTTTCTTATCTTTTTTTAAGAGGAAAATGTCGTGAATGCCATAAAAAAATACCAATATATGAATTTATTTGTGAAATAATCACAGGCCTTCTTTTTATGGGATCATACCTATATTTTGGTTTTTCTTACAGTCTTTGGGTATCTTTGTTTTTAATTTCTCTTTTAGTTCTTATCTTTATCAGTGATTTTAAATATATGATTATTTTAGATTCACCATTAGTAATAACAAGTATAGCTATTTTTGTATTAAAAGTTCTTTATTTTGATTGGCAAACAGCCTTTTTAAGTCTTTTAGACGGAGCCATCTTATTTGTATTCATGCTTTTTATTGCCTATATTGGCAAAAAGATTTTTAAAAGAGATGCCTTAGGTGGGGGAGATATCAAACTTTCTTTCGTAATAGGCTTTACAGTAGGACTTCCATACGGCTTCATGGTTTTGGTTTTATCAACCTTTCTCGCATTACCATATGCCACATTTAGTTTGTTAACGAATAGCTCTCATGAGGTACCTTATGGTCCGTTTTTAATTTCTGCACTATGCATTGTATTTCTTTATTATGAAAAATTCAGTTATATTTTAAATTTATTTTCATAAAAAAACATATTTGTTGTAATTCCAAATATGTTTCTTTTTTTATTCTAAATCTAAAGTTTCCATATTTTCTTTATGTTCCTTTTTGCCAATTAAAGCATTTTTAAGTTCTTTTTGTTCTTCACCTAAATCATCTTCAATATCAATAACTCTTAAAACTTCTTCAAAACTGGTAAGACCGTTAATGACTTTAAGTAAGCCATCGTCTAAAATACTTGTCGTGTTGCCACTTTGATAAATAAGATCACGAATTTTTTCCTTAGGAACATTATTAACAATCGCATCTCGAATATCTTGATTTAACAATAAAACTTCATGCAAAGCAATTCTTCCTGAGTAACCATTATAACAAGAAGCACAACCGACTGGTTTATAAACGTTTTCAATATCCATACCTAAAGCTGTTTTAAAAACTCTTTTTTCATAAGGAGTAGCAGGTCTAGAAGAACGACATTTTGGGCAAAGCTTTTTACAAAGTCGTTGAGAAATAATTACTTCTAGAGCACTACCAAGCAAATATCTTTCAACATCCATATCTACTAAACGTTCAATCGTAGTAAGAGAGTTATTCGTGTGGACCGTAGATAAAACCAAATGTCCTGTAATACTTGCTCGAACCGCGATACGTGCTGTTTCATTATCTCTTATCTCACCAATCATGATAACATCGGGGTCTTGTCGTAAAATAGAACGCAAAGCACTAGCAAATGTAAGACCGATCTCACTCATAACCTGTACTTGATTAATTCCAGCAATCTTCATTTCAACCGGATCCTCAACTGTGATAATATTTCTAGAAATCGTATTTAAATATTGCAAAATCGCATAAACAGTTGTTGATTTACCAGTTCCGGTGGCTCCTGTAACCAAAATTATGCCATTGGGTTTAGCAATTGCTTTTTGTACCTTTTGGAGATTTTTGTCGGAAAAGCCAAGAGATTCCAACTTAGATAAAGTATCAGAATAATCTAAAAGACGAATAACAATCTTTTCACCATAAACGATAGGAAGAGAAGAGACACGAAGATCCAAGTCATTTCCATCAACTTTTAATTTAATGGCCCCATCTTGAGGAACTCTAGACTCAGTAATATTCATACCCGCAATAATCTTAATTCGCGTAACTAAATTTTTCTTTACAGCATCAGGTACTTTAGCATACAAAATTAATTCTCCATCTACACGAATTCGAACAATTAAATTTGTCGGTGTCGGATCAAAATGAATATCGCTGGCTCTTCTTCTGGCGGCATCAATAATCATATCATTAACAATATCAACGATTGGCTCATTTGCATAATCATATTCTGTAAACATATTCTTTACCCGCTTTCCTATTCTTAAAATAAGTTTACCACAGCCACATAAAAAATTCAACTTTCCATGAATTATTTCTTTTCGTCTTTTTAAAAGTTTGCTATAATACAAATTGAAATGAAGCGGAGGGTTCGTTATGAGCGAAAAGAAAAAATTTACTCACTTAAAAATGACACTTTTATTAACAAGTTTTCTTTTATTTCTCCTTTTAAGTTTATGTGTATTTACTCTAGACAAATACTTATATCAAATTCAACGAACAGAATGGTTAAGTAAAATAGACAACTACGATAATTTTACATTAACCATGCTTCCTCAAAATCGTTGCCAAAAAAGAGAAATCATGGAATATGAAAATAAAAAGATTATTTTTGATTGTATAGAACAAGTCTATGTTCATTACGGTTCCATAACATTGTTTTTAGAAGAAGCTCTAAAGAAAAATTACATAACCATAGATAGCATTCTAAGCCATACTATTAAAGAAGATAAAAATCTTTATTTTTATCAAAATCAAAAATTGAATATGAAATTTTATATCCGCCTAACCGATAACGAAATTCTCTTTCAACGGACTTAAACATTTTTTTAAAGCTCGAGTATTTAAAAAAACAACAAAGAAAATATTTAAAATTTCACTAAGCACTAAAGCATATAACCCAATTTTAAAAAATGCTAAGAAAACCATGGAACCAAGTTTTAAAATACTTCCATAAAAAGTAATCTGCATGGTTTTTTTAGATTGATCTAAAGCTTGTAAAGCACTTGATAATGGAGCTTCTAAATAAAAAAGAACAAAAAATGGAGCTAAGGCAAAAATATATTCACTTCCACGAGTAGTTTTATAGATCAAATTGAGTAAAGAATCACGAAAGAAAAAGAAAAAGAAGGAAAAAGCAAATCCAATAATAAAAGAATAAAATAAAGCTTGTTTAAGTCTTCTTTTTACCATATCATCATTTTTTTGACTATGATATTTACTGATTTCAGGAATCAAAATTTGACAAATCGCAGCAATAAAAAAAGAGGGCATAGTAAGTAGTCCGATGGCATAAGCATTATAAGATGCATATTCTTCTAAAATATAAGAGCTGGAATATCCAGTAAGCAAAAGAAAATGAGTTAATAAAATAGGCTCCAAAAAGAAACTAATATTCCCAATAAGACGACTAGAAACAGACGGAATACTTATTTTCAAAACTCTCGAAATAACATGACGATCTAAGGTAAAGTCTTTTTTTTCTAAAGAAATTTTCTTAGGCAAGAAAAGATAAAAAGTAAAAATACTAATGATTTCAGTAACAATATTAAATAAAATATATCCTATCACACCTAATAAAACACTTTTCTTAACGAGCAAAGGAAGACCTAAAAAGATAAATAAAATACGAGCGAATTGTTCAAAAATATTTGAAATAGTATTAGGTGCCACATTTAATTTTCCTAAAAAATATCCCTTTAAAATAGACGTGATGCTAATAAACGGCAAAGTAAAAGCCATCGCATACAAAAGAGGAGTAACGGAAGGTTGCTTTAATAAAACCCCGGCAATAAAAGGTGCACAACCAATGACAGCTAAAATGAGAAAAGCATTAAATGCCAAAATAAAAAGAAAGGTTGAAAAAACAATTTTTTTACTTCGCATTGTATTTTCACTGACAAGCTTAGAAATGCTTATTGGTAAAGCAAAAGAAGCTAAAGTAATAAAAAGACTAAAAGTCGGAGTAACTATGGTATATAAGTTAATTCCTTCACTTCCGACAATTCTAGTATAAAAAACACGAATAAAAAAACTTAGAACTTTAGTGAAAAAACCTCCGATTAAAAGAATGAAAATGGATGTCTTAAAAGTGTCTTTTTTCAATATGCATCTTTCCTATTCTAAAACTATGAGCTATAATATATAGTATGTGTGTAAAACATTTTATAGAAGTAAGGAGTAATCATGGACACATTTGCAAACTTAGAGGAATTATATACAAGACTTTTGCCAGCCTTGAAGGTAAAATGTCGAGAAATGAAAAAAGAAAAAATGTTAAATATTACCGAAAAAGATATTTGGTTTTACTTTTGCCAAAACATTTGGCCTCAAAAAACCAATTTAACTTTAGCTGAAATGGTTGATGATATATTAAATACAAATTGTTTTACTATTTATGTAACAACTAGAAACGGAGAAAAAAATGGAACCAATTAATGTAAATATTCAAAATAGCATTCGAATTTCCGGCTCAAAAATATTATATTTTGATCCATTAGAAGTAGAAAGTAGACATGATGCCGATTATATATTCATTACACACTCGCATTTTGATCACTTTTCGCTTTTAGCAATTTTGGAATTAAAAAAACAAAATACAGTTTTTGTTACACCTAAAGATATCGTTGAAGAACTTTTATCTATAGGTATTAGTGAAGAATACATAGTGGTAGTAAAGCCAAACCAAAAATATGTATTTAAAAACATTGAATTTCAAACCATTCCAGCTTACAATTTACACAAAAAAAATCATCGTAAAGAAATGGGATGGGTGTCATACCTCGTAACTTTAGATAAAGTAATTTATTATATTGCTGGAGATACAGACGTTACAAAGGAAGCAAAAGAAGTAAAATGTGATGTCGCCTTTGTTCCAGTAGGAGGAACTTATACAATGGATTGCATTGAAGCAGCAAACCTAATAAACCATATCAAGCCAAAATTGGCTATTCCAACCCATTATGGCTATGTAGTAGGTTCTGTAAAAGATGCTGAGATTTTTAAAAAACGTTTAGACAAATCCATCGCTTGTAAAATTTATATAAAGTAGGTGAAAAAATGACAAAAGAAGAACTTTTTGAAGAATTAATAGAAAAATGTGAAAAAATCTATACTGGAGAAGAAATTGAAGAGATAAAAAAAGCATATGAATTTGCCTCTCAAAAGCATTTAGGAAGAGTTCGTTTAAATAAAACAGATTATATGACACATCCTATCGGTGTAGCCTTGATTTTACTGGATTTAGATGTAGATAGCAAAACGATCGTAGCGGCTTTAATTCACGAAACGATCAATCATGCCGATGCAACAAAAGAAGAAATAGAAAAATTATTTGGAAGCGAAGTAGCAAATATTGTAAATGTGATTTCTAAACTAAATCGCCTAGAACTTGCCGATGACTCCGAACATGCTGCCATGAACCTTCGAAAAGTATTAGTTGGAATGAGTGAAGATGTCCGAATATTATTTCTAAAACTAGCCGATCGCCTTCATAATTTACGAACAGCTGATGCCTTAGACAAAGAAGCATTAAAGAAAAAAGTACATGAAACTATGACCGTTTTAATACCAATTGCCCATAGACTTGGAATGTACAAAATAAAAGGTGAAATGGAAGATTTGTGCTTACGTTACAGCAAACCAGATGTCTATAACGATATCTTAGAAAGATTAAATGCATCCTATGCAGAACTTCACGATTCTTTAGAAGAGATGGAAGAATCTATTTCCGAAATGTTAATGGAGCAAAACATTCCATTTAAAATCAAAAGTAGAGTAAAAAGTGTCTATAGCATTTACAATAAATTAAATAACGGAAAAAAATGGGAAAATATTTATGATATTTTAGCTTTAAGAGTGATCGTTGAAAAGGTGAGTGAATGTTACTTAACAATTGGACTAATTCATGCTAAATATCGTCCAATTCCTGGCAGATTTAAAGATTACATTGCCATGCCAAAAGCAAATATGTATCAAAGTTTACATACAGGTGTCTTTGGTCCCGATGGGCATCGTTACGAAATTCAAGTTCGTACAGAAGAAATGGATGAATTTGCTGAAAAAGGAGTAGCCTCTCACTTTGCTTACAAAGAAAAACATTATATGAAAAACATGATGGAACAACGACTAGAAAGCTTAAGAAATTTAATCGAGTCTACCGATTCTTTAAGCGATATTGAATTTGCTAGTAATGTTCAAAGTGATTTTTTGAATGAAAGCGTTTATGTTTTTACACCAAAGGGAGATGTCTTAGAACTTCCAAAAGGCTCAACTCCATTAGATTTTGCTTACCGAATCCACTCAGATGTTGGAGATAAAACCGTTCAAGCTATTGTAAACGACGCAAGCGTACCTTTAAATTATGAACTTCAAAATAATGACATTGTTAAAATTAGAACAAATCCTACAGCAACACCAAGTAAAGAATGGTTAAATTTTGTGAAAACAAGTCATGCAAGAAACAAAATCAAAGCTTATTTTAGTAAACAAGATAAAGAAATTTACACAGAAAAAGGAAAAACAATTCTTCAAAACGAAATTCGTAAGAAAAAACTTTCCTTTGATCAAGTTTTATCTGCTGAAAACATCAAAAAGATTTGCCGCGATTTGAAACTTGAAACCCTTGATGACATCTATTTTTCTATAGGTTCCTTACGTTATACAGCAACGTATATCATTAATCTTGCAACAAAAGAAAAAAAGAATGTTGAAGATATCTTAATAGAACGAGTATTATCAACAAACACTTCAAATAAAAGAAAAGAAAACAAAGGAGACATTTTAGTCGACGGCCAAACAGACATTTTAATAAACTTAGCTAAATGTTGCCATCCAGTTTATGGAGATGAAATCATCGGCTATATTACTAAAGGCGAAGGAGTTGCTGTACACAAAAAAAGTTGTCCAAATATTCAAAATAAAAAGGATCGCTTTATTAAAGTAGAATGGAACGAAAAATCCGCATCAACTTTTCAAACGAACGTGGATGTTCAAACAGATAGCAGTAAAAATTATTTATTAGATATCGTGAGTAAAGCCACTTCAAAAAAAGTTTATGTAGATGGAGTAAGAACTAAAAGCGATAATCTAGACACCGTTTATACAATTACAGTAAAGGTAACAGATAAAGAACAACTAGAAGATTTTATGAATAGTTTATATGCTTATAAATTTGTAAAAAAGGTGGAAAGAAAATGAGAGTAGTAGTTCAAAGATGTGAAAATGCCTCGGTAACAGTAGAAAATAAAAAGGTAGGTCATATTAAAAAAGGCCTTTGCTTACTCGTTGGATTTACCGATACAGATAACGAACAAATTCTAGAAAAAATGGTCAAGAAAATTTTAAATCTTCGGATATTCCCAGATGAAAAAGGAATAATGAATAAAAACGTCCTAGATTGTAATGGTGAAATTTTATCCGTAAGTCAATTTACACTTTATGCGGATACGAGAAAAGGAAATCGTCCAAGCTATATAAAAGCCTTAAATGGAACAGAGGCTCATAAACTTTACGATTTATTTAATGAAAAGTTAAAAAAAGAAATCAAAGTCGAAACCGGAATATTTGGAGCAGATATGCAAGTTTCCTTAACAAATATGGGACCCACTACAATACTCTTAGAAATGTAAAAACAGTTTATGGCAAAATAAGACAAAACTTGTCAAACTCTTCTCTTATAAAAAGAGTGAATTAGAAAGTAAAATAAATCCTCAAGGAAAAGGAGGATTCTTTTTATGAATATCAAACTACTAGA
>CALVOC010000044.1 GCA_944350145.1 uncultured Bacilli bacterium | reverse complement strand
CAAACAAAAAAAGGTTAACCGAAATTAACCTTTCATATATTTAAAGTCGATTAGTTCGACTAATTTCCCTATGGTGCAAGAAAGGAGACTTGAACTCCCACAAGCAAATGCTTACTACCCCCTCAAAGTAGTGCGTCTACCTATTCCGCCATTCTTGCATATGGTGTCCTAGACGAGATTCGAACTCACGACCTTTGGCTCCGGAGGCCAACGCTCTATCCAACTGAGCTACTAGGACACGAAGAAAGTATATCATAAATTGAAAAAAAGAGCAATTTCTACTCTTTCAATTGAATCTTAAAATAAGAAGCTAAAATAAAACATTGTTCCCTACTTAAAATTGCTTCTTTAATCGATGATAGATCATAACGTATTCCTTCTAAATCTGATGTACTTAAATCAACATTTTTTAAAGAAGTGGCCAAAAAATCACTTTTTTGTAAATTACAGTTTTGAAAAAAAATGCTTTGGAATTTTGTTTCTATAAAAGAACATTCAACCATTTTTGTGTTTTTAAAAATTATATGTTGGAGATGTGCATTAGAAAAATTTGCATATTCTAAATTAGACTCTTCAAAGAAAACATTTTTTAAAACAGCTTCTGTAAAATTTGCTCCGGTTAAACGACATTTTTGAAATTTAACTCGTTCAAAATAAGAATGTGTAAAATCCATATTCGATAAATCGCATTCTAAAAAAGAAACGTCTTTAAAAGTCCATTCATAATTTTTTAATTCTTTAAAAGAAACATTTTGAAAAATACATTCATTAAATTGAAATTCTTCTGTTATTATGTTTGAAATAAAATCTAGATTTGTAAGTTTTACATTGGTAATTTTATTTTCGGTTATTTCTTCTTGATTATATATTTTTTTTATTTTTGGTTCGACCATAATTTTTCCTTCCTTTTAAAAAAAGCAGAAACCCTGCTTTAGAAAAAGACTATAATATCTTTAATTGTAATATAAATCATTAGAAGCATTAATAAACCAAAGCCTATTAAATTGATGATGTTTTCAACATTTGGATTTACTGGACTTCCTTTTATTTTTTCAATAATCATGAAAAGGACGTGTCCTCCATCAAATGCTGGGAATGGTAAGATGTTAATGAATCCGACGTTTATGGATAAGAATGCAGTGATATAAATAAGTTGTTGAATTCCATATTGAATACTTGTATCAATCACTTTATAAATTCCTACGGGTCCGGATAAACTTTGAATCGATAACTGTCCACTTATTAATCCCCAGATCGTAATTGCCATGGAATGAATAACATCCCAAAATTTTTCAAAAGCATATTGGATACTTTCCCAGATGTTTTTTTCACGGCTATTATCGATTTGAATTCCAAATACTTTTGTTTCATTACCATTTTCATCTTCAGTAACTTCTGGTGTGATCTTTAAAGTTTCAGTTTGGCCATCGCTATGTTTTATTCCAAAAGTATAAACGTTATCTGGATTTTTATAATATAAATAAATTTGCCCAACATCCCATGAGGTGAATTCATGACCATTGATGCTGGTAATGATGTCTCCTGCTTTGATACCTGAATTTTCCGCAGCAGAGCCTTCTACTACAGATAAAACTTTAGGAGTACTACTCGTTGGTCCCCATATTACAGCCAGTAAAAAAAGTAATAAAATTGCTAAGACAAAATTGTTAAACACCCCGGCACATAAAATCATAAGACGTTGATACCAAGGACGATTACACATGAATTGTTCTTTTTTTATTTTTTCATCGTCTTCTCCTACCTCGCCGGCCATTTGAACGAATCCGCCAATTGGAAAAGCTCGAATATTATAATCAATCCCATCTTTTCCTTTATGGGTATAAATAATTGGTCCCATTCCTATTGAAAATTCATAAATGTACACTCCAGATTTCTTCGCGGTAATAAAGTGTCCAAATTCATGAACTAAAATGATAATTCCTAAAATAAATATACAAACAAGTAAACTAATAAGCCACATATTTTCTCATCCTTTCTAAATAAACTGTAAAAATAAAATATAGGCAAGTACTACACAAATTGCACTGTCAAAGCGATCTAAAATACCTCCATGACCAGGAATCAAATTAGAAAAATCTTTAATATCATTTTCTCTTTTGATTTTACTAAAAAGTAAGTCGCCCAGCTCTGAAATAAAAGATAAAACAAAACTCATAAGAAGTAAAAACCAGACAGGTTCAGAACCGATAAAATAATAGTAGAAGATGGCTGGAATTATTGTTCCCATTAAAAGGCCACCGACTCCTCCTTCAATTGTTTTTTTAGGACTAATTGTCGGTGCTAAAGGATGTTTACCAATCATACTTCCTACTAGAAAGGCAAATGTATCGGTCGTCACCGTTACTAAAAAAACATAGATGAGATGATTTACATCGATATTTCTTAATACAATAATAGAATTAAATGCTGTACCTAGTAAGACTAAGACCCCGATTAAATAAAAAGCATCATGCGTACTATATTGGCTGTTTTTATAAGAAAAAAGTGTTGGCATGAGAAAAACCAGTAAGACAATAGCAAGTACTCGATGACTAATTCCCAAGGAAAGCAAACTTGTATTAT
Organism: uncultured Bacilli bacterium; assembly: GCA_944350145.1. Taxonomy (GTDB): domain Bacteria; phylum Bacillota_I; class Bacilli_A; order RF39; family UBA660; genus Ventrenecus. Next base: position 8,027 of record CALVOC010000044.1, on the reverse strand, counting down.
TTTCATAAAATACTAAAACTAATAAAGCTAACATGGCAATTAAAGCAATTCCAGATGGAATTTTTGAATGACTCGTTCGCAAATCCAGCATTTCTTTAAAAGCTAATATTGAAATAATTCCGACTGCAAGACAGAAAGCTTTACCGCCCGCTATTAAAACTGGAATTAAAATTAATAATAGTACAATTGCACTCAAGCATCTTTTTATCATATTATTCACCTATCTATATAAAGTATACTATTTTTCTATCCTTTATTCAAGAAAACTTGTTAAAGAAAAAAAGCTGAATTTCACTCAGCTTATTCCTTTGTTTATAAAAACTATTTAATTGCGTCTTTTAATTTACTACCAACTTTAAAACTTGCAACCTTTTTAGCAGGAATTTTAATAGTTTCTTTAGTTGCTGGATTAATACCTTCTCTTGCAGCACGTTCTTTTACAGAGAATTTACCAAAACCAACTAATACTACTTCACCGTCTTTTTTTAATCCTTCAACGATTCCTTCTAAAACTGCATCTAATGCACGGCCAGCTTCAGCTTTACTCATATTGGCATTTTCTGCTACATAATCAATTAAATTTGTTTTTGTCATTTTAACTTGACCTCCCTTTCGATTTTATAAGGTGTTTATCCTTACATATTAAAGTTAGCAAAAAATCGAGGTAAATGCAAGAAAAAAAGGCAAAAATTTACAATTTTCCCTTTAAATTACAAATGCAATTAAGTTACTTGACCCTTTATTGACAATTTTAGTTACTGTTTGACTTAATTTATAACGGGTATTTGGTGGCATCATTGAGAGTTTTGCTTGGATTCCTTCTTTAACAATCACATCTAAACTACGGCCAAAAATTTCACTTTGCCAAATGCTTGAAGGATCGGTTTGATAATCTTTCATTAAGTAATTAATCAATTCTTTACTTTGAAGTTCCGAACCAATAATTGGCTCAAACGTGCTTTCGACATCTACTTTCATTAAGTGAATGCTACTTGCTACCGCTTTTAATTTTACTCCATATCGATTTCCTTGTTTAATGATTTCTGGAGTGCTTAATTTCATATCTTTTAAAGTTGGATAGACGATTCCATAACCTGTACTTTTGGCCATTTTTAAAGCATCTTTGATGTTATCCAACTCTTCTTTTCCTTCGGCATAAGTTGTAAACACTTTTAAAAGACCTGCTTTACTTGTCGCGGCATCACCAACTAAACTTTTTAAAACACTTTGATATAAACTCTCTTCGCTTTCTAAACGAACATGAACTACACCATTTGATGTATCTAATTGACTAATATATGCTTTAGAAATAATTTCAGAATCGGTAAAATGATTCAATATACCTTCTACATCACGAACTTTTTGAACGTTTGTAACACTTTCTTTGATTTTTTCTAGATAATGTTTTTTTATTTCATGCGTATTCGGCAATACATGAACCCATTCTGGCATATCAATCGCGATATCTAGAATTGGAAATTCATACAAGGCTTGTTTTAAGATTTCTAATATTTCTGGTTCTTCCATTTGTTCTACATTTATAGGCATTACAGGCACATTATAAGTGGATTGTAAATTGTCTTTTATGGCACGTGTTTCGTTGCTGTTTGGTCGGCTACTATTTAAAACGATAATGAATGGTTTTCCGATGCTTAATAATTCTCCAATGACTTTTTCTTCTGCTTCTAAATAATCTTCTCTCTTTAATTCTCCGAAAGATCCATCTGTCGTTACAACAATTCCAATTGTCGAATGATCTTTAATTACTTTTTCGGTACCAATTTCTGCTGCTTCAACAAACGGTACTGATTCGGAAAACCATGGTGTTTTAATCATTCTAGGATTGCCATCGCTATCTTCATATCCTACCGCATTAGGAATCACAAAGCCCACACAGTCTACTAGTTTAATATCTGCTTCAAAATCTTCTACTTTGATCTTAGCTCCATTTGAAGGCACAAATTTTGGCTCGGTTGTCATGATTGTTTTCCCTTGAGCACTTTGAGGAATTTCGTCTAAACATCGCTTTTTTTCATATTCATCCGTAATACTTGGAACCACCAAATTTTCAATAAATCGTTTAATAAAAGTACTTTTTCCAGTCCTAACCGCTCCAACTACTCCTAAATAGATTTCCCCATTTCCACGTTTGGCAATCGATTCCAATAATTCTTTTTTATCCATTAACTATCACCTAAGACACTATATGAAGGTGATTCACAGAATATACCTAAGAAAAAAAGATTTTAATGACACTTTTTTTGAAATTCATAAAGTTTATTTAAAGCTTCCATAGGTGTCATGTTTTCTAAATCTAAATTGGTAATTTCTTTGATGATTTTTTCGGCTGTTTCTTCTTTTAGCTTTTCAATTACTTCAATCTCTAACTTATGATTTTTAAAAACGTGCATATACTTATCAAAACTATTCACAGGAAAGCCACATTTGGATACATTTTTTGCAAAGGTCGTGATTTTTAAAACAACATATTCATTGATCTTTAAGGCATCTTCTTGTAAAAAGATATAAAAATTTCCACAGTGAAATAAATACATTTTTTGATCATCTTGTTTTTTTAATTCTAAATATCGTTCATAAATTTTACTCAAAGTCCTTCTTCCTTTCTCTTTATATTTTATGAAAGAAAGAATTACTCCATACTAAAAAAATAAATCATCGGGTTTTAATTCAAATACTTTGGCAATTTGTACGGCAAGATCATAAAATAACCGCCTCTTCATATTTTCTATTTGCCAATAGTAAGTTGTACTAATTCCTAATATTCGAGCCATATCTTCGTAAGATAAATTTTTTCTTTTACGTTCTAAGGTTAACTTTTCATAATTTTTCAATCTTATATCACCCACTTAGTTAAATTATAGCACATAAATATCATATATACCCACCAAATTATAAATAAGGCCATTTCTTTTGCGAAAATAAATTTAGGTGATACATATGAATTTTGAAAGATTAAAAGAAAGAAGAAGCTATGAAGGATATACACAGCAAAATGTAGCGGATATTTTACATGTTAAAAGAGCTACTTATGCCGGTTGGGAAACCGGAAAGGATATCATGCCATTAAGACAATTATATAAAATTGCCAATAGCTATCAATTGAGTCTAGATTATTTAACTGGCTTATCTGATGATGATTCTAAGATGAAATCTAAAAGTAAAACGATTGATGTTCAAAAAGTTTCAGAAAATTTAAAGAATTTTCGTAAGAAAAAACATTTAACTCAACAACAAGTTGCTAAAGCTTTGCAAACTACTCAATCTAATATTCACAAATATGAGACAGGCAAATGTTTAATAACTACTATGTATGCTTTAGAATTTTCTAAACAGTTTTCTTATTCATTAGATGAACTTTTAGGCCGAAAATAAGTAGAGATTTTTATTCTCTACTTTTTAAAACATTTTGTCTACACCCTTAGGTACTTTATCCTGAAGAATCGTTTCAACGATTTTATCTTCTCTTTCTTTGCTAACTTTTTTTCCAGTCATATTGCTTAAAGTCGTAATGACTTCTCGCAAGGTTTTTTCATCTTTCATGTTTCCATTTTGTAGCTTACTTGCTAAATCTAAAATAGTATTTTTGCTAACTTTTGTTTTCTTTTCGACTTTTTTAAAAAAGCTATCTCCAAATTCCATAGAATACCTCCTAAAAATATTCTATGCAATTTTTATAAGAGTTCTACTTTATTCAGGTTTATAAAATATATCGTCTGGTTTTAAATCAAAAATGGCCGCGATTTTTTTGGCAACATCATAATATAGACGACGATTGTTATGTTCTAATTGCCAATAATATGATTTACAAACACCGATCATATCTGCCATTTGTTGATAAGTATAGCCATGCTCAATTCTCAGTTGTTCTAATTTATAATTTTTTGTTTTGTTTTCCATATTTTCCTCCATTTTGGTTCTTCTATCTTATAATAAATCTCTTTAAATGTCAATTTTGTGTAGCGATAGCTAGGTAGACATCATGAACTTTGACCAATAGACTTATTTATAGAAGAAATGAGGAGTAGTATGCAAAATATAAAAAAAACTATTGGTAACAATTTACGTTACATAAGATTTCAAAAAAATTTATCACAAGAAAAATTTTACGAACAATACAATTTAAATCCTAAATATATGGCTAGTATTGAACGCGGTGAAATTAATATTGGGGTTGAATTTTTAGCCAATTTAGCTGCTGCTTTAGATGTAAGTATCCACGATTTAATTCAAGAAGACGCTACTAGAATCGTTTATAAGAAACGAGTCGATCAAAAAAGAAATCTTATCAAATAAGATTTCTTTTTTTATTCTTCTTTTCGATTTTTAAAATGTAACTCTATTGGGGTTCCAGTGAAATCAAAGTTTTCCCGAATCTTATTCTCTAAATATCGTTCATAACTAAAATGAACTAATCCTTTATTATTAACATAAAACACAAACTTTGGGGGTCTTATACCTTCTTGATTTACAAAATAAATCTTCAATCTTTTTCCTTTATATGATGGAGGTTGATGAAGCATTACTGCTTCTTCTATTACTGTGTTGATTAAAGATGTCTTTACTTTTCGTGCATGATTTTCATAAGCTGCGATGATTTCTGGCATAAGTAAATGAATTCTTTTTTTGGTTAAAGCTGATAGAAAGACAACTTTTGCGTAAGTTGCAAATTGAAATTCATATTTTAATAATTCTTGCCATTTTTTAATAGCTTGGTCAGGATTTTCTACAGTATCCCATTTATTTACGCATAAAACTAATGCTTTTCCAGCTTCGATCGCTAGACCAGCAATATGTTTATCGTGTAAAGTAATTCCTTCTATAGCATCTAAAACAAGAACGCAGGCATCGCTTTTTTCAATTGCTTTTATACTGCGAAGTAAACTATATTTTTCAACACTTTCATATATTCTACCTCGCTTCCTTATCCCAGCAGTATCCACCATAATATAAGGCTTGCCATGATAAGTAAACATTGAATCTGTTGCATCTCTAGTCGTTCCTGCAATATCGCTTACAATTGCTCTTTCTTCGTTTAATACTGCATTTACTAAACTTGATTTTCCAACATTTGGACGACCAATAAAGCAAAAGCGACAAATTGAATCTTCTTCATTTGCTGGTTTTACAGGAATATCTTTAGTGATAAATTCCAATAATTCTTTTATTCCAATTTTATGAGAAGCCGAGGTCGCGATTAAATTTTCAAATCCTAGTTCATAAAAGCGGTAGATCTCTTCTTTTCTTTTGGAATTATCGATTTTATTTACAACGACTAACACTTCTTTTTTTGATTTTAATAACATATCTCGAATCATAAAATCACTTTGATTCAATTCTGTTTTGCCATCCACAACAAATAAAATCAAGTCCGCTTCATCCATTGCAAAAGTTGCTTGCATTAAAATGTCTTCTTTGAAATTGTCTTTTCCAAGCTCTAAGCCACCGGTGTCGATTACAGAAAATGTTTTATCTTGATATGTTGCTTGACCATAAATTCGATCCCTTGTAATTCCTGGCATATCCATGATAATGGATCTATCTTCACCTATTAAGCGATTAAAAAGACTTGATTTTCCTGTATTTGGTCGGCCGATTAAACAAACGGTTTTCATTGAAGCCACCCCCATGTCAGATTTATTTTAGCAAAAAAAAGAAAAAAAGTAAATTATTCCTTATAAAGTTAGCCATTACATTTCGTGGTTGGACGATCCGAAACAACAACTTTATCACAAGCATCTATTAATTCACTGTTTGTCTCTACATAAAATGCAGTAGCTCTTTTGTTCTTTAAATAGATTCCAATTACATTTTTATCCATAGCTTCATTGGTAACTGGATTTATGATATAAGATCCTTTCGTATCGTTTTCCTTTTTAGTGATTCCTTGTTCGACTAAATCTTCTACCTTAATCTCATAATAGCAATCTTCACTTAGACGACTTGAATGTTCATCTCCCCAGCGTTCAGCATCAATAAGTAACATATCGACTTTTTCACAATAAAGATTTTTTTTAATACTCGTTGATATGGCTATTGCACTTGGCACTGCAATTGTGGCTAGTAAGGCTAAAATTACAATCACAGCCAATAATTCAATTAAAGTAAATCCTTTTTTCATATTTTCACCTATAATAAGTATACCACGAAATCGAAAAAAAGAAACGATTAATCGTTTCTAAAAAGCATCAATATTTACTTTAATTTTTCCTAACTCATGAATATAGGCGTAAGCAAGTAATATAGTACGTATAGCTTTTGCATTTCTTCCTTCCTTGCCTATTACCGATCCCATGGATGATTCAGGAATTAAAATATCTAAAATAATTCCTTCATCACTTTCATATGAGCTTACTTTTACTAAGTCGGCTTCTTTGCAAATACTTTTTACTAAAAATTCAGCATAATTAGTAATTTCCATATTACTTACCTGCTTTTTTATTTTCAGCATATTTTTTCATAATGCCTTTTTTACTTAGAATGCTACGAACTGTATCTGTAGGAATAGCACCGTTATTTAACCATTTTAGTGCTTTTTCTTCTTCTAAAGTAATACGATCTGCACCTTTGATTGGATCATAAGTTCCAATAACTTCTAAAAATCTTCCATCTCTTGGACTTCTAGAATCCGCCGCGACAATTCTGTAAAATGGTTTCGCTTTTGATCCCATTCTTTTTAATCTTAATTTAACAGCCATGATAAAACCTCCTTCATTTAAGATGTTTCTATCATAACAAAGATTGTAGTTGGTGTCAACATTTTTTTGTTGACAGTTTATTTTAAATATCTGTTTTTAAAATTTTCTTCAAAGTTCTTTATTTCATTGCTCACATTGGCACAAGTTCCTATATCACAAGCCAGGATTGGCCATTGATAAGTAAATTCTTTGAGGATTTGGCCATTTTTTTTGCTTTGAAATTTTAGCAAATTCTGATTTACGATGTATTCATATGTCAGATTTTGATCTTCTTTCTTTTCTTCAATGGTAAAAATTTCTTCCCAGATATCGTAAGTTAAGGTTTGATTTTTTTGGCTTAAAATACACATATTCGAATCACATACGAAATTTTTTAAAATGGCCATTGGAATTTTAGAAGTACTGCTTGTTGAATCATTCATACTATCTTCTTGTTTTTCATATCCTTTAAAGAATAATTGATCGTTTTGGAATTCTTTTTCTAGATTCAGTTTGATCGTTACTACATTTTTCTCTGTGGTAGTAAATTCTAAATATAAATGATTACTAATGTCGTTTAGATTTTTTTTATACAACGGATGATTTTTTGTAATTCTATCTATTAAAGTAATGGTAGGATCTCCTGAGTAAAGGACTTTTTTTTCGTTATTTTCTAAATAATAAACTTGAACTGAAGTTGGTGAGGTGGAGATTGTACCGAATTGCAAGTACACTTTGTCCTTCATTTTTATAAATAACCCATTATGAATTTCAAAAGAGTTTGCTTCCCCATTTATTTGATAAACAAAAATCGTATTGTACGTTTCTAAAAAATAATATAAGAAAAAGATACTGACTGCAATTATTAAAATTGCTAAAGTCAAAAGTAAAAAATGTCGCGTTTTTTTAATCTTGGCTTCTTGATGTTTTAAATAATGAATAATTCCTTTTTCTTTTTCTGCCTCTTCCTTTTTTCCTGTTAACATTTCATTTAAAGAAACTTCGAAAACTTCACTTAATGCAATCAACATTTGAATACTTGGCTCATGAACATTTCTTTCCCACTTTGCAATAGTACTGCGGTCTACGTATATTTTTGAAGCAAGTTCTTCTTGGCTCCAACATTTTTCTTCTCGCAATTGTTTTATAAATTTTCCAATTTGTTCAAAATCCATACAATGTACCTAACCTTTAGAGTTATTATAATAAATTTTCAAGCGAAAAAAAAGACGATTTTTCGTCTTATGCTAAATAATATTAATTGAAAAAGTAAATTGATATTTAAGATGTATTTATACAATTTAGTATGTCGCAACATTTAGTCAAGGACGA
>CALVOC010000043.1 GCA_944350145.1 uncultured Bacilli bacterium | reverse complement strand
ACAGCAAAAGTGTATTACATTTGTTCTTTGAAATTTTAATAACATTTAAAAATTTACACACTAGACTTGACAAGACCAAATCAGACAAATTCATTAAAGTCTGTTTTTTTATATTTTTTTTGTAATTTATACATTATTAATTTTTTTTCTTCATATACTTTTTTAGGTGAATATTCTATGCAACTAAACGGACTAAAGGATGTAGAAGTAGAAGTTCAAAGAAAAAAATATGGATCTAATAGTTTAACTGAAATAAAGAAAAAAGGATTTTTACAACTTTTAATCGAATCATTAGGAGATCCAATTATTAAAATTCTTTTAATAGCTTTAGCCATAAAAGTTGTTTTTCTCTTTCGAGATTTTGATTGGTTTGAAACACTTGGAATTTTAATTGCCATCTTTTTAGCGTCGTTTATCTCTTCTATAAGCGAATATGGAAGTGAAGAAGCTTTTAAAAAACTGCAAGAAGAAAATGAAAGCATGAAAGTAAAAGTAAGAAGAAATAACCAAGTAAAAGAAATAAAATTAGAAGAAATCGTTGTTGGTGATGTCGTACTACTTGAAAGTGGTGATGGCATTCCAGCAGATGGATATTTAGCCGACGGATTATTAAGTGTAGATGAATCAAGACTAAATGGCGAAACAAAAGAAAGAAAAAAAATGCCGTTAGGAAAAGAAAGAGAAGAGGCTAGATTACTTAGAGGATCTGTTGTTTATGAAGGATCTGGAGTAATGATTGTAACTCAAGTAGGAGATCAAACTGTATATGGCTCTTTAGCGAAAGAAGTTCAAGAAACCGAACCAATTAGTCCTTTAAAACTTCGCCTTCGTGGACTGGCAAAAACAATTAGCAAAATTGGCTATGTCGGAGCAGCTTTAGTTACCTTTTCTTATCTTTTTTCCGTTCTAGTCATGGAAAACAATTTTGAAATGGATAAAATTCTGGCTACAATTACGAATTTTCCTGTAATGATGGATCACTTGATTTATGCCTTAACATTATCTGTAACAATTATTGTCGTTGCCGTGCCAGAAGGATTACCCATGATGATAACCTTAGTGCTATCAAGCAATATGAAAAGAATGTTAAAAAGTAATGTCTTAGTAAGAAAATTAGTTGGTATCGAAACAACCGGATCTTTAAATATTTTATTTACAGATAAAACTGGAACCCTTACTAAAGGAAAATTAGAAGTTTTAGAAATTACAAGTGGAGATCTAGATAGATATAGAACGGAACAAGAATTGCAAAGTTCATCAAAATATAAAGAAATAGTAGAACGAAGCTTGCTTTGGAATAATAAAAGTTTAAAAAGTAGCGATGGAAAAATTATTGGAGGCAATTCTACAGATCGTGCACTAAGAAGTTTTTTTAAAAAAGATTTCTCACCACCTGAAAAGATCAAAAAAGAAGTGCCTTTTGATAGCAGTAAAAAATATTCAGCAATAACCGTGATTGAAAAGAATCTTACAAGAACCTATGTAAAAGGAGCAAGCGAAAAACTTTTGCCAAATTGCTTAAGGTATCTTACTAAAAATGGGGAAGAAAAACCATTTTTAAATAAAAAAAGTGTTGAAAAGGAAATTGAAAACTTAACGAGAAAAGGCTGTCGTGTAATCACATTAGCTTTTAGCCATGATGAAGAAATAAAAAGTTTAACTTTTGTTGGATTAGTCGCGATTAAAGATGATTTAAGACCAGAAGCAAAAGAAGGGGTATCATTAATTCAAAATGCTGGAATTCAAGTCGTGATGATTACAGGAGATGCCAAAGAGACCGCGACTTCCATTGCTAAAGAAGTGGGAATCATAACAAGTCCTCAAGATATTGTTTTAACCAGTAAAGAATTAAATTCCTATAACGATTTTGATCTTGAACAAATGCTTCCAAGAATAAAAGTTATCGCAAGAGCTTTACCTCAAGATAAAAGTAAATTAGTAAAAATTGCTGAAAATCGAGATTTAGTAGTAGGAATGACTGGAGATGGTGTAAACGATGCTCCAGCTTTAAAAAAAGCCAATGTTGGATTTGCTATGGGAAGTGGAACAGAAGTAGCCAAAGAAGCAAGTGATATCGTTATTTTAGATGACAACATTCTTTCAATTAGTGAAGCTATTTTATATGGAAGAACCATTTTTAAAAGCATTCGCAAATTCATTATTTACCAATTAACTTGCAATTTTTGTGCCTTATTTTTATCCATCATTGGTCCATTCATTGGAGTAAATACACCCATTACAATTATTCAAATGCTTTGGATAAATATGATCATGGATACCTTTGCAGGTCTAGCTTTTTCCTTTGAGCCAGCCTTAAAAGAAACTATGAAAGAAAAACCAAAAGATAAAAATGAACCAATTATGAATAAATATATGTATTCAGAAATTATTTGGACAGGTCTTTATTCTGCTTTACTTTGTTTATTCTTTTTAAAATCTCCGTGGATTCGTAGCTTAATTCGTCCAGATGAAGAATACAAATATTTAATGACAGCTTATTTTGCCTTATTTATCTTTATTGGAATTGGTAATGCCTTTAATGCTCGTACGCATAGATTAAATTTATTTGCTCATTTAAAAGAAAACATCGTGTTTGTCATTACAATTCTTTTTATTGCCAGTGTTCAAATGATACTAATTTATAAAGGTGGAACTGTATTTAGAACTTTTGGACTTACTCCGAATGAACTCATGTTTGTTTTTTTACTTGCTTTCACAGTCATTCCTATAGATTTTTTAAGAAAAGTAATTTTAAAGAAAAAAGGAATCAAGTTAGGCGTATAAAACTCTTGACATCTAAAAAATAATTTCTTAAAATAAAACAACACGAAAGGAAATGAATATGACAAAAGAAAAATTATTAAAAGTAAAAGAAATGATAAATACAGTTCAAAAAAATACTACACAACAAAACACAATCAAAGCATATCAAGCAATAATGGATTTGGAATTACAAAAAGGTGAAACTGTATTTTTAAGTTCAATGCTAGAAAGATTGATGTTTGATAATAGCAGTGCAGCAGTAATTCATACTGTTGAAAAAAATGATTACAATTTCCGAAACCGTATTTTCTATATGTGCTGGGCACTTATGTTAGATAAAAGAAAAATGTCTTCAATGGAAAGTTCATCACTATTATTTGATCCAAACTTATGTCCTTATGATGATATTTTATTTTTTACAATAAATCCAGAACCTGGTAAAACAGCTTCAGAAGGATATATAAGAGAACAAGAAATACTAAAAAAATTAGAAGAATTAGGTTTTGCAAAAGAAGAAATCAAAAAAGAAAAAAATCTTTTTGAGATAAATATGATTGAACATCTATCTTTGACTAGAAAACCTATAACTGAACAAAAATAACTTGTTCTTTTTTTTAGCTTTCTTTTCTTACAAAATTGTCAGCAAAAAAATATATGAAAGTATGCTATAATACTAAAAAGAGTGGGTGAAATGTATGAAAAGATTTGAACCGACAAGTGATTATGGTTTAACACAAGAACAAGTAAATCTAAGAAAAAAAGAAGGATTGGTAAACTTTGACGATCAACCCAAAACGAAATCAATCAAAAGAATTATAGCCACGAATATTTTTACGTATTTTAATTTTTTAAATATCGCTTTAGGAGCTTCTGTTTTAATAGCAGGAATGATAAACCAAGAGTGGTTTGAAGGATTAAAAAATTGTTTATTTATGGGAGTAATTATCATCAATTCCATTATTAGTATTATTGAAGAAATTATTTCTAAAAAGATTATTGATCGTCTATCTGTGATCTCGGAATCTAAAATTACCACGATTCGAGAAGGAAAAAAAGAAGAATTAGCATTAAATGAACTGGTTTTAGATGATGTAACCATACTAAATGTAGGCCACCAAATTGTTGCTGATTCAATCATTATGGATGGAGAAGTTGAAGTAAATGAAGCTTTTATAACAGGTGAACCCGATGCCATTTTAAAGAAAAAAGGAGATTTACTTTTATCCGGATCTTTTATAGTCAGTGGAAGTTGCACAGCTAAAGTAGAACACATCGGTGAAGAAAACTATGTCGCGACCATTTCTAAAGAAGCAAAATATGAAAAAAAAGCAAATTCTGTCATCATGAGTTCTTTTGAAAAACTATTAAAAATTCTTTCAATATTTATTATTCCAATTGGAATAATTATGTATTTTAGTCAAATAAATGCAACGAATGGAAATGTCGGAGAAGCCATTTTTGGAACGGTTGCCTCATTAATAGGTATGATTCCCGAAGGATTAGTTTTACTTACAAGTTCCGTCATGGCAGTAAGTGTAATTAGACTTTCAAAATATAAAGTATTAGTTCAACAACTTTATTGCATGGAGACTCTAGCTAGAGTAGATGTCATTTGTCTAGATAAAACAGGAACTTTAACAGAAGGAAAAATGCAAGTAGTAGATTTTGAACCTATAAAAAATCATACAAAGGAAGAAATGCAAAATATTTTAAATGCTTTCGCAGCAAATTCTTTGGACAACAATGCAACTATGAATGCGATTAAAAACCATTTTCATAAAAAAAGTAGTTGGAAAAAGTCTTCTTCCATAGCTTTTTCTTCTGATAGAAAATTCTCAGCCATTTCCTTTAAAGATCAAGATGCTTACTATTTAGGAGCTCCAGAGATTTTGTTAAAAGAAAAAAACAAACTCTTAAAAGATCTAACGAAATATCAAGATGAATACCGGGTGTTACTTTTAGCTAAACAAAAAGTTTTAAGTAAAGTTCCTCAAAAACTAGAACCTATTGGAATTATTTTAATTGAAGATATTGTAAGAAAAGAAGCAAAAGAAACATTAGATTATTTTACATCTCAAGGTGTAATGGTTAAAATCATTTCTGGAGACAATGTTTCAACCGTTTTAAATATTGCAAAAAAAGTTGGATTAAAAAATGTTTCCGGAATCGACATTGGCAATTTAAATAAAGACGAATTAGAAAAAGTAGTTCAAAAATATGATGTTTTTGGTAGAGTAACCCCAAAGCAAAAAAAATGGATAATTGAAATTTTACAAGAAAGTGGTAGAACAGTGGCCATGACAGGCGATGGAGTAAACGACGTATTGGCTTTAAAGAAAAGCGACTGTGCGATTTCTATTGCCAGTGGTTCAGATGCTGCCCGTAATGTTTCTCAACTTGTTTTATTAAACGATAATTTTGATGCTTTACCACAAGTCGTCGCAGAAGGAAGAAGAACGATCAATAACATAGAAAGATCCTCATCTTTATTATTAGTAAAAACAATTTATACCGTTTTATTAATTCTATTTAGCATTATTCTTTCAACAAAATACTTCTTTATTCCAATTCAATTAACCCTAATAACTGGATTTACAATTGGCATCCCTTCGTTTATTCTCGCTCTAGAACCAAATACAGAATTAGTAAAAGGAAATTTCTTATTAAAAATTGTTTCAAAAAGTTTGCCAACAGCATTAACAGTTGTTTTTAATATAGTCTTAGTTACAATATTTGCCCATGTCTTTCATTTAAATGAAGGATTAGAAACATCTTTATGCGTCTTTTTAACGGCTATCACCGGGTTCATTCATCTATATAAAATTTGTAAACCTTTTAATATAATTCGAACATCTCTTTTAATTCTTATGATTTTAGGTTTCTTGTACTGTGCTATATTCCAAAGTGCATTCTTTAGTTTAAGTCCAATGACATCGACGTCTCTTTTAATAGGCTTTGTATTAACGATCGATTCATTATACATTTTCCGAAGATTAAACTATTTTATTTCTAAAGCATTTCATAAATTAGATCCGACAATAAATATTGAATATGAATAAAATCATATTCTTTTTTAATAAAAAAATCATATAAAGCTTCCAAAAAAGAAAAAATATTGTATAATAATTCTAAGAAGTGAGTATAGAGTTATGAAAAAAATCAGTCTTATTTTAATGGGATTTTTACTTTTGTATCCCGTAACAGTTTCAGCTCAAAGAGGATGTTGTTCCTCACATGGCGGGGTAGTGGGATGTTCTTCAAACGGAAAACAAATATGTGCAGATGGATCACTGAGCCCAAGTTGCACGTGTACACCACCGGCGGTTTATGGATGTACAGATTATAAAGCAAATAATTACAATCCCAATGCAAATAAAGATGATGGTTCTTGTACTTATATAGTATATGGATGTACCACTAAAGAAGCGATAAATTATAATTCAAATGCCAACACATCCGATGGTTCATGTATTTTTCAAAAAGAAACCAAAGAGCAAATATTCATTCCTTTTGAAACAATCTATACCCAAAATAAAGATCTTGTAGTAGAAGGTAAAGAAGGAATAAAAGAGATTACTTATCAAATTCAATATAATGAACAAAATATAGAAATAAAAAGAGAAACTATATCTGAAATAATATTAGAAGAGCCAAGAACTCAAGTCGTTTTTGAAGAGCGATCTGAAACTGAACAGGAAGCAGTAGAAGCAACTGTTGAAGAAAAAGAAGAAGAAAATCTCATTTTTATTTTTCTGTACATTGGGATATTTATTTCAAATTTAATTAGAAGAATAAAGCAAAAAGAGAAAAAATGCATAATAAATAAAATATTTACTACTAAACTAAAATATTTATGGTTAATAATTTACTTTCTTTTAATCATTCCTTCTTTTATAGATTTTGTGATTTTGTGTATCAAAAAGAAATCTTAAAGGTCAAATCATGACCTTTTTTGTGTTTTTACCCAAACAACATAAAAAAAATTGAGTAGAATACCTATGAAGGAGGAAAAAAGATGTTGTTTGATAACACAGATTTTGATTATGAGATAAGTTTTTTAAAAATTCCAGGAAGTGATTTTAATAAAGAAATTCGCGACTCGAAATTTTTAAGCCCAGAAGAAGGATTTTTAAGAGGAAATTTAATGAAAGATGAATATGTTCCCTATAAAAATTTAACCTACTTTAAATTAACTCCCCAAAATGAACAAGAAACACTGCTTTTAAAATTAATGGCCTATTCTTTCACAATAAATGATTTAAATTTATATTTAGATTTAAATCCTAAAGATCAACAAACATACGAATTATTTAAAAAATATGTCAAAGAAAAAAATCGCTTAGAAGAAATGTATAGTGAAAAATATGGTCCAATGACAATTACAGAAACACAAGGATCAAATTATAATTGGATAATGGATCCATGGCCTTGGGATAATACAGGAGGTAGTATGTATGTTTAAATATGTAAAACACCTAAATTATCCAATTAATATCAAAAAGAAAGATTTAAAAATGGCCAAATATTTACTCACACAATTTGGAGGAGCAAATGGAGAACTCGCTGCTTCATTGAGATATTTCAGTCAAAAATTTTCTATGCCAGATGAAAAAGGAAAATCGCTTTTAAATGATATCGCAACTGAAGAGCTTGGACATTGTGAAATGATTTGTACAATGGTTCACCAATTAACAGAAAATGCCACGATTGAAGAATTAAAAGCAGCAGGCTTAGGATCTATGTATACAGAACATGGAAAAGGCATATATCCATCAGATTCGTTTGGCAATCCATTTACTGTAACTTATTTTGCAGTTACAGGAGATGTTTTAGCAGATTTATCAGAAGATATGGCAGCCGAACAAAAAGCAAGAGCAACCTATGAAAACTTAATAAATATGACAGATGACCAAGATGTAATAGGAATACTACTTTTCTTAAGACAAAGAGAAATCGTCCATTTTAATCGTTTCAAAGAATTATACGATTATTACAAGAAAAAAGGATATTAAAGAAAAAAATGATTTTTAATCAAGAATAAGTAAAGAAAATACAGTACTTATTCTTTTTTATTGAAAAATATTGAGAAACACGTTACTATGTATATAGAAAAATATATAAGGATATACTAAAAGTGAAAAAATAAAAAAATTTACAAAAAATTTAAAAAAACACCCCACACCCATTGACAGATGGAGGGGGGGTATGTGATATAATAAAAGTATAAATAGAAGGGAATAGAAAAAATGAAATTAGAAAAATTTAAACAAAGAGATCCAAAGAAAATAGGAATAACGATATTTACGGTAGTATGTATTTTACTAGTAGCAGGAGTATTTTTCTATACATCATTTGCTTCATTTGAAGTAAAACAAGATTTTAATATCATAAATGGAACCGTGGGAGATCCGGGAGACTTATATTTTGCTTTTTATGTAGATGATGTTATATCAAAGACAATGCCCCAAAAAGGAGAAGGATATGTCATCGACCAAGAAAAAACAAATTGTACAAAGGGAGCAAGTGTCGAATTTAATACAGATGATTGGTCTGTAAAAGTTTTAAATATGACGGAGACAAGAACAAAATGTACTTTATATTTTGAAAAATATGTTCCACCAGCAACTGAATACATTTTAGCCAAAGGAGAAACAGACGAATTAAAATATGATAATACAGTAGACAACAACTTAAGATATGTTGGAGCGGATCCAAATAATTATGTATCTTTTAATAATGAACTATGGAGAATAATAGGCGTATTTAATAACATCGATGATGGAACAGGAAAAAAAGAAACAAGATTAAAAATCATAAGAGATGAACCTATAGGAGAATATAGTTGGGATAATAAAGCAAGTGGAACAGGATCATCTACTTCATCACTTGGAAGTAATGATTGGAGTGATAGTTCCTTACAAATCGTATTAAATGAAGGAGCATATTGGAATCGAACAAGTGGAAGTTGCCCGAGTGGCCAAAATGGAGCAACAACAAGTTGTGATTTTAGCTCTACCGGCTTAACAGCAGAAGCGAAGTCGATGATAGGGAATACCAAATGGAACTTAGGCGGTACAGCGAGTTATACAAGTTCAAGTAATGGATTAGCAAGTCATTGGTATACATACGAAAGAGGGACAGAAGTATATAGCGGAAGACCAACAGAATGGATTGGCAAAGTAGGACTTATGTATCCAAGTGACTACGGTTATGCAACAAGTGGAGGAAGTAGTACAGATAGAGAGACATGCTTAAATACAGAATTATACAATTGGGATGGTTCAAGTGTAAGCGATTGTAAAAACAACGACTGGTTATATAACAGTTCAAATTATCAATGGACCATAACTCCCTATTCCAGTACTTCGCGCGACGTGTTCCGTGTGGACAGTAATGGCAACGTGAACTACTTCAATGCGCGCTACAGACGTGCTGTGTCCCCCGCCTTATATCTAAGCTCTAACGTTAAAATAAGTGGAGGAGAAGGAACAGAAAGTTCACCATATCAATTAAGTCTATAGGATACCTAAAAGGGGGCCCAGCCACGTGAAAAAGTGGCAGGGGGTGCATCTAGTTATCCACATTAAAAGGTAATATCTTTGATTTTTTCAAAGTTGTTATAAGGCAAGTCTGTTATATAAAGGGACTCCCAATTCCAGTAATTCGAACAACGTGTTCAATGTGAACAGTAATGGCAACGTGAACAACAACAATGCGAACAACAGAAATGCTGTGTCCCCCGCCAGTCCTTATTATGATGAGTGAATATAGTTAAGGCTATATTTGAGAGTGAATAAGGCCAAGATTTGTCTTTGGTTTAAACCTAAATATACAGTATGGATGGAGAGTATACGTACAAACCTATATACCATACTTTTTTAGAAAGGAGGCTGTTTACTGTGAGAAAATATATTGAGCTTAAAAGAAAAGGAAAGTTTTATGAAGTAAAACATGAAGATGCTTATATTTTATGGTATTTATTAAGATATAAAATTCATAATAATAAAGTTGGTTTTCCTGAAAGTTCTTTATTTAAAGTATTAGATATTTTAAAAGAAAATCAAGTGGGATATCGTTTATCTTTAGATGATGATTTAGGTTATAGTAAAAGTACTACAGAAAACAAATATGAAGAAATTTTAGAAAAAGCCAAAAAAGAATGGATAAAAGAGAAAAAGGAAAAAGATTTATTAGAAAAAATAAAAAAAGCAAATCAGGAAGATTTAGAAAAAATTATAGATTATATGGAAACTGTTTTATGAAAGAAGAATTAAAAATATTTATTGAAACAAAATCTTTTATAGAAAAAATAACAGAATATAGTATTTATTTTCCAAAAAGAGAAAATATTTTTAAAAATAAAATTATGGAAACTAGTTTTTCTTTTTTAGAAAATTTATATATGTATAATTCTAAAAAAGAAAAGATAGAAATTTTATTTAAAGATTTAGCTATGTTAAATTATTATATTGAATATGCTTATAAGAAAAGAATCATTTCTCATAAAATAAATAATGAATTAACTAATAAAATTTCTTTTATTTTAAAATTACTTTATGGTTTAAAAAATGTTTCTTGATTTATTACATATTTATGAAAAAGAAATAAGAAAAAATACAAAAAATAAAAGAAAAGTTTATTTGTTTGAAATATATAAAATGAGTTATATAAAAGAAATAGAGAATATTTTAGAAAGTAAAAAGAAATATATATGTTTTTATAAAATTTTTTTGATTTTTGAACCTAAAGTAAGAGTAGTAATGAGTTTACCCATTAAAGATAAAGTTTTAAATCATTATGTTACTAGATATATATTGACACCTAAGTTGGAAAAATATTTAGATGAAAGAAATGTCGCGACTAGAAAAGATATGGGAGTAGGGTTAGCTAGAAAACTTTTTAAAAAATATTTGTGTAAAATGAAAAATAAAAATTTTTATATTTTAAAAATGGATATTGAAAAATACTTTTATAGTATAGATCATGAAGTATTAAAGAGGTTGTTAAAAGACAAATTAAGCGAAAAAGAATTTACTTTAATAAAAGATATTATAGATAGTACAAATATGGAATATATTCATAAAAAAATTGAATTTTTAGAAAAGAAATATGGGATAGAGTTACCTAAATATGAGTATGGAAAAGGGTTACCTATAGGGAATATGACTAGTCAGTTTTTATCTATTTTTTATTTATATAAATTGGATCACAAAATCATCCATGATTATCATTTGAAATACTATATGAAATATATGGATGATTTTGTGATACTTCATGAAAA
>CALVOC010000042.1 GCA_944350145.1 uncultured Bacilli bacterium | reverse complement strand
CACTACAACCATCTCAGGCTGTGCGAGCAAGGACTTTCCTCAACATAACAAGTATGCCGCATTTGCCTTAGTTATTATTCATTTTACTATATACAATTTTTTCTAATTGGCTAATTCTTCTTAATAAATCTACATTGTTGATATTATTTGATGAATTACTACTATTTTCTGCTGCTTCTAATTCTGTTTGCAATTTACGAATTTGAGCTTTTAGCTTAGTATTTTCATCGTTTAAACTTTGTAATTCACGTTCATAACTGCGAGCCAATTTATTAAATTCTGCATAATCTTTAATGATAATATCTAAAAAATTATCCACTTCTTGTGGACGATAGCCGCGGGCATCCACTTTAAACTCTTTCTCGTATATTTCTTCAGGGCTTAATACGATTTTCTCACTTAACACATTTACCACCTTCTTAATTCATATTAACAATAGTTTCAGATTTTGTCAATTGTTGTCCTCTTATATTTTTGTATTTCCTCTTAAAACGCGAACACGGGTTAATGGCTCTACTTCGATTTTCTTTTCTTTTACTGGTTCATATGCACCATCGATTAAGAAAGGTTTAGAAAGTGGTTTTTCTAAAGTTATTGAAATTTTTGAACCATGAAATTTTTGAACACATGATAGTTCATCTAAACGACATTCTCCTTTCAAAAAAGCTAAACATTCATTTAAGAGCTTTAATGTGCTCATTTTTTTCATCAAAAGGATTTCACATTTTCCATCACTTAAATTTGGATAATTAAAAATAGGTTTACCAAATAGAGCTTGGGTATTTCCTAATAAAAACGAACTATATTCGTCTATGATTTTGCTTCCATCTATTTTTATGTTTACTAAATGATTTTCAGTATTGTTGTATAAAATGCGTTTTCCAATTTCTTTTAGGAGTGCTTTTTTCTCTTCTTTTAACACTTCAGGAAGAAAAGGACTATTTACTGCATAAGATGTAAAAAAAGATTGATTTAATCTGAAAACATCTAATTCTAATGGGGTATTTTTAAAAGCATTTTCAAAATATTCATCTACGGGTTCTAAAGCTCCAAAATTCCAGGCCAAATCCTTAAAAATTCCGCTTGGCAAGAAAAAAATTGGAACTTTTTTATTTTTGATAATAAGCCCACTTATCACTTCATGAAAAGCTCGCGTTTTTCCCATTACCACTAAAAAATCACTTTCTGATATTGAATTTATTGTCGCTTGTTTTATTTCTTTTAAATCTCTACATATATAAGTTTTTAAATATGTGAAATTTTCTAAATAATATTGAATTTGATAATATTGCTCGATCCCGGGATAACAAGCACTTTTATCTATAATTATTGAATACGTTTCCATAAATGCCTCTTTCTAAGTCGGTATTATAAAGTTTCCTTAGTTAAATTACAAGTTTTTTCTTCAAGCAGAGCATCGTTTAAGGCTAGCAAAACTAAATTTTGATCAATTTGGTCTATTTGGCTTAACATTTTATTAAAAATTTCATCAAAAGAAATCATGATATTCTCCTTTCTTTTTTATTTTAAAAAACTTCCTTTGCTTTGCCTATTCTTTCGACAAAAATTGTCAAATAAAGTATGAACTTCAGTTGAATCTTTAAAAAAAAAGCAATTTATAGTATAATGAACTAAGGTGATCTGGTATGCAGTATCCGAATAAAATCAAAAAGAAAACTGAAAAAGTTATCAACTATAGTAATCGAGGAATGAACCTAGAGAACCTAATTAATGAATCAAATGAATATTACGTCGAGAAAGATATTGCTTTAATTTATAAAAAACCCACTCCAATTGGAATTAGCGAAGCGGTTTATACAAATCGTGGAAGAGTTATTAAAAATGGATATTTTAAAGCACCTTCTACTTTAGATTATAACGGGATATATAAAGGAAAATATATTGAATTTGAAGCAAAGGAAACTCAAAACAAGACTTCTTTTCCATTAGCAAATTTTCATGAGCATCAATTGAAATATATAAAAAAAGTGCTTCATCATGGAGGAATCTGTTTTGTTATTCTAAAAATGAATGGCATAATTTATTTAATAAGGGGATCCGATTTAATCGATTTTATTGATCATAATTCTCGTAAAAGTATTCCCTATAGCTTTATCGAAGAAAATGGCTTTGTTATTAAAGAACAATATATTCCAGCTCTTGATTATTTGAAAGTAGTGGACGAAATATATTTGAAAGGATGAAAATATGGCGAAGAAAAAATTAAAATTAAAAAGTTTAAGAGATATGAAAAATTCTCTAAAAAAAGAAAACCAAAAAAAGAAGACAAAACCGAAACCTAAAAAGATAGATGAAAAGAGAAAAGATCCAAATAAAAGGCGAAAAATTGGCAGTACAATATGTATGATATTTATTACCTTTGGCATTTTAATTGCTTCTGTTGTTATTGCCTTTGGCCTTTATATTGTCTTTACTTCTCCGGAGTTTACCGCGGAGACGTTATATGAAACTGAGTCAACAGAAATTTATTGGAGCGATGGTACTTTACTTGCACGTTTAGGTGAAGAAGATCGAGTTATTAAAAATTATGAGGATTTTCCTCAAGTTTTAGTAGATGCTTTAATCGCGACGGAAGATTCTAGGTTTTTTCAACATAATGGTGTTGATTTAGCTCGTTTTTTAAAAGCAAGTATTGGACAAGTTTTAGGTCAATCTGGAGCGGGTGGTGCCTCTACTTTATCCATGCAACTTTCGAAAAACTATTTTACTTCTACTGAGGATCAAGGAATTGAGGGTATTATAAGAAAATTCCAAGATATTTATATGGCTGTGTTTAAAATTGAAAAAAATTATACCAAAGAGCAAATTATTGAAATGTATTTAAATACTTGGTGGTTTGCAAGTGGTAATAATAATGTCAGTGATATTTATGGAGTGGAACAAGCTAGTCAATATTATTTTGGAAAAAGTGTCTCTGCTTTATCTCTTCCAGAAAGTGCCTTATTAGTTGGTATGGTAAACAATCCTTCTTTATATCATCCATATAATAATCCTGAGGCAGCTAATAATCGTAAAAATACTGTTTTAAGTTTGATGTATCGTCATGGTTATATTACTGAGCAAGAAATGCTCGATGCTCAAAGTATTCGAGTTGAATCCTTGGTTGTTCCTAGAGCTGAATCTTCTACTCCTTATCAAGTTTTAATTGATTATGTAGTAGATGAAATTCAAGATAAAGAAAAAATTAATTTGCAAAAAGGTGGTTATAAGGTCTATACAACTTATAATAAAGCGATTCAAGATGTTATCAATAATATGCAAAATGGAGCGGCCGATTCTTGGCGTGATGATAAAATCCAAGTTGGGGCTGCGGTTACTTCTGTAGCCGATGGATCTATCGTTGCTTTGGGACCTGGAAGAAATTATGTTAAAACTGGAGATAATCGTGCTTTATTTAGAAGACAACCCGGTTCAACTGCCAAGCCTTTAATCGACTATGGGCCATTAATTGAATACAACAATGCTTCCACGGGTCAAATGTTTATCGACTTTAAATATTCTTATAATGGTGGAGGTTATTTGAATAACTGGGATAATCAATTTTTAGGAGTTTATACTTTAAAAGATGCTTTATCTGCTTCAAGAAATGTTACAGCATTAGAGGCTTTCCATCAAACAACGGAAGCCAATAAAAAAGAATTTTTAAATAATTTAGGAATTGATGAAGACAATTATGGTAAAAAGAATGCTGATGGAACGATTGATGATACTTTATATGAATCTTACTCTGTCGGCGGTTGGCCAGAAGGACTTTCTCCTTTGGAAAGTTCAGCGGCTTATGCAGCCTTTGCTCGAAGCGGGTATTATATAGCACCTTATTCTTATACAAAAATTATCAATACCCAAACGGAAGAAACGATTGAATATAAATATGAAAAAAATAGAGCTATGAGTGAAGAAACTGCTTGGATGATTACAGATGTTTTACTACAAGCAACTAGCGAAGGTGTCGGCGGTTCAATTAACTGGAATTTAAGAGGATCTATTGCTTCTAAGTCTGGTACTACAAATTATGATGAAGCGACTGCCGCTCAAAAAGGTGTGCCATATTATGCTACACCAGAACATTGGGTTAATACTTATAATACGGAATACTCTATCTCTTTTGTTTATGGATATGATAAAAAGGATGAAGATTCTAGCCATTATCTTACTAGTAATACTGGTACTTCTACAAGAAGTAAGATAAGTGCTTATTTAGCCAATAATATTTTAACGAAAAATGAAAAGTTTACCAAACCAGATACCGTCGTTAGTGTTACGGTAGAAAGAAATACTTTACCTACTAAGCGAGCTAGTGAATACACTCCAGATAATATGAAATATCAAGCTTATTTTAAAGCTGGTGCAGAGCCTAGTGAAACTTCTAAACGCTTTAGTAAACTTGAAGATGTTACCAATGCCAAAGGAAGTGCTAAGGACAGTAAAGTTACCTTAACTTGGAATCCAATTGATACTCCTGCTGCTTTAAATACAAATGCGGTTCGTACAGAATTTGCTAACTATTTTTCAACTTTCAAAAAAACTTATAGCAATAGTTATTCTCAATTTGAAAATGAGTATATGCGAATTTACGAAAGCTACAATACTTCATCAATTGGTTCTTTAGGATATCAAATTTATTTAAAAGATGATAAAGGAAATCTTACTAGTTTAGGTTGGACTGAAAATAATAGTTATACTTATACAGCCCCATCTAGTGGTACTTATACTTTTGTCATTAAAAGTTCTTATAGTATTTTTAAAACAAATCAATCTAATGGTATCGAGGTTAAAGTCAAAATTGAAGGAGACGAGCCAGCTGAAAATTCTTTAAAGGCTACCGCAACTACTCTTTGCGTTTTGAAAAATGGTACTGTGGATGCTAAAAAGGCAGTTAAGGTTACTTTTGAAGGAAAGGATGTTACGGCTGACGCGACTATTTCAGCCAGTCAAGTAGATACTTCAACTACTGGAGAAAAGACCATTACTTATACCATTTCTTATAAAGGTGAACAAATAAGGGTCTCTGGAAAAATAAATGTAAGCGACAGTTGCTCTACAGAATAGCAAAAGAAAACACGATAGAAAAATCTATTGTGTTTTTTTATGATTTTTTAAATATTCTTTACATATATTTTGGAGTTTACATTCAGCACATTCTGGTTTTCTAGCTGTACATTTATATCGGCCAAATAAGACAAGTTGGTGATGCAATCTACTCCACTTTTCTTTTGGAAATTTTTTCATTAATTTTTTTTCAACTGTTAATACTGTATCTTTTTGAAAAGCAAGTCCTAATCTTTTAGAAACTCTTTCTACATGAGTATCTACGGCAATGGCAGGAATATCATATAAATTTGACAATACTACATTACACGTTTTTCGGCCAACTCCTGGTAAACTTTCTAAATATTCTCGATCGTTTGGAACATGACCTTCATAATCTTTAATTAGTTTTGAAGCTATAGTTTTTAAATAACTTGCTTTTTTCGTATAGGATCCTACTGGATAAATTATTTTTTCAATTTCTTTTTGTGGAGCCTCTGCTAAAGAAAAAAGGTCATATTTTTGCCATAAAACTTTTGTAACTTTATTTACTCGGGCATCTGTACATTGAGCTGACAACACGGTTGCAATTAAAAGTTCATAATCTTTTTGATAGTTTAATTCACAGCGAGCATCTGGATAAAGTTCATCTAAATAATTTATAATTTGTATTTCTTTTGAATTATCCTTCATCTTCTAACCAATTATAATCAAAAAGCTGCGGTGCTTTCTCATTATCCTTTCTTTGATTTACTAAGCCAGATTCCACTTCAGTCATTGTATGATACCCACGTTTTTGCCATTCATATAGAATCTTATCAATATATCTTAAACTACTCACTCCATTATATACAGCTTCTTTTAAAGCACCTAAAACAAGTTCTTCGCTAAAGCCTTTTTCGAGCCAAGCATTAATGATTTCATATTCCATAGGTGAAATACTTCTTCCTAATTCTTTTTGAAATAAATCAAAAATCGTTTCTTTTTTGGCCATTTCTTTTTGTTTGATATTTTTTTCACATAATTTACGATACATCGGTTCTAAGCTCACGATTTCACAGCACTTATTGGTTTTATCTTTACAAGCTTCTAGTTCAATAAAATTTAAAGATAAAAGCCGATTAAAGGCAAGTAGAATTTCTTTTTCATTCATATTTAAAGCTTTGCATATTGTATCGACATTAAAGGTTTTATCCACAGCATCTTCAAAATAAACTAATAATAAAAATTCGACCAAAGATAGATTATTTGCAACAGCCACTTGAATTAAGTGGGTAGATAATGTAAATCTTTTTTCTGTTAAAAACTCTAAATTTGGCATACTCCTTACCTTCTTTCTTTTAAATATTTTATAATCGACTCACGTTCATTTTTTACTTTTTTTAAAAGAATTTGTCTTTCTAACTCTTTTAAAAGATCGCCAAATTCTCTTCCCTCTTTTTGCGAGATTTCCTTTATTTGTTCTATGCTCAAAGCTATGTCTTTACGGCAATGAATAGGCATGTTTTGATACATTTTTTCTAATTTTTTTGTTGGAAAATGAAGAATTTTAGCAATTACAAGACATTGATAATATCCATACTCGTATAAATCAAGCAACTTAATTGTACCACACTTTAATTGCATAGCAATAGTTTTTTGATTGTTTTTTAATTCTTTTTCTACTACATAATTTTTTTCAGTTTTTATTTGAGCCCATAGAGCAGAAAGATCCTCGACGAATACAATATTATGATTTAAAATTCCTAATTCTTTTAAGAGGCCTAATTTTTTTAAAAGGGGAAAACCATTTGCTAATAAAATTCCATCTAACTCTTTACGAATTTTGGAAATAGAAAGATCTTTTAAAGCTTTTTTCTCTTTTAAAATTGCTCTTTTTAGCTCTTTATCCATCTTTAAATTATAACGAGAAGCAAAACGAACTGCTCTTAAAATTCTTAAAGGATCTTCTCGTAATCTTACATATGGATTGCCAATCATTTTTAGACGTTTTTCTTTTAAATCAGATTCCCCATTAAATAAATCAATGATTTCTTCATTTTTATTCATATATAAGGCATTTATAGTAAAGTCTCTTCTTTTTGCATCTTCTAACATATTGGTTGAATACATTAACTTACATGGTTTACCCGATTCATAAGATAATTCTTTTCGATAAGTTGTGATATCAATATTGTAATTTTCGATTTTCAAATGATAAGAACCGTATTTTTCTTCTTTCCTCGATGGGCCAAATATGCTTGTTAAATCTTTTGGTAAAGCATTGGTCGCGATATCTATGTCGTTCGTCTTTTTATAAAGAAAGCTATCTCTTACAAATCCCCCCACAAGATAGGCTTCAAATCCTTGGTCTAAAATCATTTTTAATACATTTTTTATTTCATTTGGTATCAATAACATCACCACTTAATTCTATTATAAAGCATTTAGAAAAAGAAGGAAGAAAAGAAATGGAATTTTGACACTCTTTTGGCAATGGAAAAATCGAGGAAAAAATTTGACACGACCTTAAAAATTTAGTATAATTTTAATCGCTTAGAAGTTTGGCAGCGAAATCCTATTTATAATGTGTAACTAAACAATCTTGTTCACGAGTATAATCTGCCATTAGAAAGTGTTAGTAGTTACTCCCTATAAACTAGTATTTCAAATAACTTTTAGCAAAATAGAAAGGAGAAAAAATATGGCAAGATATACTGGACCTCAATTTAAGAAATCTCGTCGTTTAAATTTTTCAACTTTAGAAAATGGTAAAGACCTTGCACGTCGTCCTTATGCACCTGGAATGCACGGGACAAACCGTCGTAAAAAATTAAGCGAATATGGTATTCAGTTACAAGAAAAACAAAAGGTTCGTATTCTATATGGATTAAACGAAAAACAATTCCATAGAACATTTGATAAAGCTTCAAATATGAATGGAATTACTGGTGAAAATTTACTTTTCTTACTTGAAAGCCGTTTAGATAATTTAGTTTATCGTATGGGTCTTGCAACTACTCGTCGTGGTGCTAGACAATTGGTTAACCATGGACATATTACGGTGAATGGTAAAAAAGTTGATATTCCTTCTTATACTTGTAAACCTGGTGATGTTATTGCTGTAAAAGAAAATTCTTTAAATCACCCAGCTATTTTAGCTAGTTTAGAAGCAACAAACAGTACTAAAGCTTTCGTAGAATTCGATAAAAAGAAAATGTCTGGAACTTATTTAAGACGTCCAGATCGTTCTGAACTAAATCCAGAAATCAACGAAGCATTAATCGTAGAATATTACAACCGTTAAAAAGCAATTCGTTGCTTTTTTTTTATTTCTTATGTATAATTTTATTAGGGTGAAAAATATGGATAAATTAATAACTTTTGTGAAAGAAAATAAAAAGAAAACGATTCTTACGGGAAGTATTGTCCTACTCATTATCATTTTTATTCTTGTGGGAAGTATTCTTCTTGTTAAAATTTTTAAAAGATATGACTATCATGAGATTGAAAATATCCTGGTAACAAGTACTAAAGAATATTTACAAAAAAATAGTTCTTTACTCCCTACTGTCGAAAACCCAGAAGTCGTTATTGAAGCATCTAGTTTAATTTCAGAAAAATTTATGAAAGAATTTTCTAAATTAAGTAAAGATCCTTCTTGCAATGGTCAAATTAAAGTCATCTATAATGAAGGTTTCATTCGATATGAACCACATTTGGAATGTCAAAATTATTCTTCTCTTTCTTTAAAAGATATGATTTTAAATAACGAAGAAATTCAAACAGAAAATGCAGGACTTTATCAACTTAATAATTTTTATACTTATCGTGGGGAATACGTCAATAATTATTTGAATTTTGCTGGAGAAAGTTTTCGAATTTTTAAATTTGATGAAGATAAAATGTATTTAATTTTAAGTGATACGGCAAATGAACTAGACCAATCTGTTTATGATGATCGTTATAATGAAACTACTCATAGTAATCGCGGATATAACAATTTTGAATCAAGTCGAATCGAAGAAAGTTTGTTAGGTATCTATAATGGTTTTTTTTCTTACTATCAAAATTATTTAGTATCTATGGATGCTTGTACTCATACACGAAGCGAGACTGACTTTAATAATACGGGAGATATTGAATGTACTACTACTTATAAGACTCCTATTTCTTTATTAGCTACTTATGATTATATTAATGCATCGATGGATCCCTTATGTAAAACGATTACTTCTGGAAATTGTTCTAATTATAATTATCTATCTAAAGCGACAAATAAATGGTGGCTTTTAAATGGAACGAATGAGAATAGTTATGAAGTTTATGCGGTAAATGTTCGTGGATCGGTGAATTTAGAACAAGCAAATACTCGAAAATTCTTACGAGTTGTCATCGCGATTCCTAGTGATGCTGTATATAAGCAAGGAGATGGCTCTCAAAATAGTCCTTATGAATTTTATCTATTTTAAAAAGAAGTTTACAAATAAATGAAACTTCTTTTTTAATTAAACCATAAATTTGAAACATGAACGTTGCTACTTAATGGAGGTGGATCTGGCATATCAATTTTTGCGAGCATTGGAAGTGGAATTGCACTACCAAAGACAAGAGCGATTCCTTTACGCAAGGTTTTTAATCTCTCTAACTCTTCTCTTGTAATACTGGATGTAATGGCATCGATCATTTTATAATCTTCTGGATGAAAGATTCGAAAAACTAAAAAGTTGGAACATTGAGATAAAG
Source organism: uncultured Bacilli bacterium (assembly GCA_944350145.1). Taxonomy (GTDB): domain Bacteria; phylum Bacillota_I; class Bacilli_A; order RF39; family UBA660; genus Ventrenecus. The sequence goes on along the minus strand of CALVOC010000042.1, from coordinate 1,615 downwards.
CGGTTTTAGATAATTCACTTGGTCTTTGAGTTATAAATCCCATTAAAACACCATATTTTCTTCCTTCTTTTGTAATTCGATCAAAGATATTATAACCAATTATCTCGGCATCTCGATCGTTATTTACGTAACGGTGAGCTTCTTCTAAAATGATATTAATTGGAAAAGAGCCTCTATTTTCTAAGGAGGTTGCATAATCAAAGAAGAGTTTGGAATAAAGCTTTGTTAGAATTTTTGCAAATCGATCTTCCATAGAATCTAAATTGACATTAACAATTTGAGCTGTTTCTCCATTCTCAGCACGAAAGAGATTTTCTACATAATCTTTTTTACTTATTACATTTGGAAACTCAAAGAATTTTTTATAAGGTCCATCTATTATTTGATGTAAATGAATTCTTAAAGTTACCGCTCTTTCATACATTGTAACACTGTTATAGATTCCTTCGGATAAAAGAGCAAATTCTAATGCATCATAGATATCTTCTAAGGTGTAAACTAAGTTTGGTACGACTCCATGGTATTCTTTATTATCTTTAAATTGAGTTAAAAAATCAATTACTTTAGAAATGGCATTAATTTTCCCTTGATCATCTATATTTAAGCATTGTCTTATTGTTCTTGTATATCCTAATTCTTTTATTTGGCTATTTTCGTTTAACTCATCGGTATGGAATTTAGCTAATATAGAAAGTGCTTGATCTCTTATTTGACTTGCTTCTTTGCCACTTGCTAAAACTTCTAAAAGACAACTTGCTATGATGCTGTTTTTATATTGAATTGCTCCTGGATCTTCACTTTTAAAAATTCCAACATATTGTAATGTTTTCTCTAAAATCGGAATCAAAAATGGATCATCAACATTTAATAAAATGGCTAGATCATCGGCATCTAAAAAATATGGAGGGATGGTAATCACGTTCGCGATGTCTTCTCTTTTATTTTGAAAATTTTTTATATGAATTCCTGCAATATTTGGTAGGTTTTTAAAAGCATTCTGATATTCTCCATAAACATCAAATAAAATAATATGAGCATTTTTAGGGGGAACTTCACTATAATAAAAAACATTTTGAATAAGTCTTGCTACTCCACAAGATTTTCCAAATCCTGAATTTCCTATGATGGCAAAATGGTTGGAAAAAAAGTCATTTAAATCTACGGTTACCTTAAAATTGTTGTATAGAGTTGACGTTCCTATCAACAATGTATCTTTATTGTGAAAGTTTTGGTTTCCTATAAATGTTTGAAGTTCTTGGGCATTTACAATTCGAGGTGGATTTTGTAATCTTGGGGCTTGATAAATTCCTGTTATAAATTTTCCATTTACAATTTCTCCAATTAACATAACAGTAAAAGTATCTTTAGTAATTTCCAAAATTTTTCCTATAATTATCCTATTTTGATCTGTAAATGATACATGAATTCCTTTTAAATATAAAGGAATTTGTCCACTGATATTTTCTATTACTACGGTATTCTCGTCCGCATTGATTATCTTTCCAAACATAATTTTGCCACCTTTTATTCTCGTACTCATTGTATCATAGAATTTTAAAAAAGACAATTTGAGAAAGAAAAAAAGAAGGTTTTTTGCCTTCCTTATTTAGAATAG
>CALVOC010000041.1 GCA_944350145.1 uncultured Bacilli bacterium | reverse complement strand
AGAGTTAAAGGTGGAACTGTTTCCAAAACAAGAAGAAGAAAAGTTTTAAAACAAGCAAAAGGATATTTTGGAAGTAAGCATAGATTATATAAAACTGCACAAGAACAAGTTTTCCATAGTGGAGCTTATGCATATAGAGATAGACGTGCTAAAAAACGTGATTTCCGTAAATTATGGATTACACGTATTAATGCAGCTTGTCGTGAAAATGAAATTAGTTATTCTAAGTTCATTAATGGCTTAAATATTGCAGGAGTTACTATTAATCGCAAAATGCTTTCAGAACTTGCAATTGATAATAAAGAAGCTTTTAAAGATTTAGTAACTATTGCTAAGGATGCTTTAAAAGAGGGTAAAAAATCTTCAACAGATTCAAATGCTGAAAAGAAAGTTGAAACAAAAGTAGATTATAGTAAAATGACTTTAACCGAATTAAAAAATGCAGCAAAAGAACAAGGTATTAAAGGCTATTCTACAATGAAAAAAGACGAATTGTTAGCTAATTTAAAATAACTATTGGGAAACTAATAGTTTTTTTTATTTAAAAATGCTATACTTTAATTGGAAGGTTGATCGTATGCTTATTAAAGGAATTCAAAAAGTAACTCTTTTAGATTATCCAGGGAAAATTGCTTGCACGCTTTTTACTGGAGGGTGTAATTTTCGTTGTCCTTTTTGCCAAAATGCTTCTTTAGTTACACATGTGGATGATGAAAAATTAGATGAAGAGGAAGTATTAGATTTTTTAAAATCAAGGATAGGAAAATTAGATGCTGTTTGTATTTCTGGGGGAGAGCCTTGTCTTCAGAAAGATTTAAAAGAATTTTGTTTGAAAATAAAACAAATGGGTTTTTTGATTAAATTAGATACAAATGGGTATTTTCCTGAAAAAATAAAAGAGCTTTTAGATGAAAAAGTTTTGGATTATATCGCGATGGATATTAAGAATTGTCCCGAAAAGTATGCTCTTACAGCAGGTGTAAAGATTGATTTAGAAAAAATTAAAGAAAGTGTAAAGCTAATTCAGACTTCAGGTATTCGTCATGAGTTTCGAACTACAGTTGTTCAGGAGTTTCATACTGTTCAAGATATTGCTTTAATTGCTTCTTGGATTGCTCCATCAAGCCTTTATTTACAACAATTTAAAGATTCTGGTGATTTGATTCAAGAAGGTCTTCATGCGGTTTCTTTAGATGCTTTAAATCATATGCGTGATGAAGCTTTACAAAAAAATGAGTCTGTTTTCTTACGTGGTGTTTAATTTGACATTTTTTCTTGACATGACTTGGCAGTTGAAAGAAGTCCTAAATTAAAGGACTTTTTTTGTTTCTAAATAAAGTGTTGCATAAATCACACTGTATTAAAATAGGAATTTGTTATAATGAACATGGTAGAAGGTAGGAGGAATTTATTTATGTACAGAGTGAAAAAAAGAGATGGCAAAATTGTTCGTTTTGACATCAAAAAAATTGAAGAAGCAATGGAAAAAGCTTTTGCTTCTGTAAATAGAGAAACATGTGATGATGTTTTGGAGTTACTTGCGTTAAAAGTAACCGCGGATTTTGAAGATAAAATCCATGATGGAGTTATTGGAGTCGAAGATATTCAAGATAGTGTAGAAAAAGTATTATCTGATGCTTCTTATGCAGATGTGGCTAAATCTTATATTTTATATCGTAAGGAAAGAGAAAGAATTCGTAATGCCAAGAATACGATGATTGATTATAAAAAACTTGTCGATAGTTATGTTAAAGTAGAAGACTGGCGAGTTAAAGAAAATTCTACGGTTACTTATTCGGTTGGTGGGCTTATTTTAAGTGAAGCTGGTGCTGTAACGGCTAATTATTGGTTAAGTGAAGTTTATGATGAAGAAATTGCTAAGGCTCATAGGGATGCTGATATTCATATTCATGATCTTTCTATGTTAACAGGTTACTGTGCTGGTTGGAGTTTAAAACAACTTATTTTAGAAGGTTTAGGAGGTATTGAAGGGAAAATTACTTCTAGTCCGGCAAAGCATTTGTCCACTTTATGCAATCAAATGGTTAACTTTTTAGGAATTATGCAAAACGAATGGGCTGGGGCACAAGCATTTTCTTCTTTTGATACTTATTTAGCACCTTTTGTCAAGGTTGATAATTTAAGTTATTATGATGTTAAACAATGTATTCAATCTTTCGTTTATGGAGTAAATACACCAAGTAGATGGGGAACACAGGCTCCATTCACGAACATTACTTTAGATTGGACGGTTCCAAATGATTTAGCAGAGTTGCAAGCTATTGTCGGCGGTAAAGAAATGGATTTTAAATATAAAGATTGCAAAAAAGAAATGGATATGGTCAATAAAGCATTTCTAGAAATCATGATTGAAGGAGATGCAAACGGTAGAGGATTCCAGTATCCTATTCCAACTTATTCTATAACAAAGGATTTTGATTGGAGTGATACTGAGAATAATCGATTATTGTTTGAAATGACTAGTAAATATGGTACACCTTATTTTTCAAATTATATTAATAGTGATATGGAACCTAGTGATGTTAGAAGTATGTGCTGTCGTCTTCGTTTGGATTTACGGGAATTAAGAAAAAAATCTGGAGGCTATTTTGGTAGTGGTGAATCTACTGGAAGTGTAGGAGTTGTTACTATTAATATGCCTAAAATAGCTTATTTCGCCAAAGATGAAAAAGACTTTTATGAACGTCTTGATAAATTAATGGACATCGCGGCTCGTAGTTTGAAGACAAAAAGAACAGTGATTTCTAAGTTATTAGAAGAAGGATTGTATCCGTATACAAAAAGATATTTAGGATCTTTCGATAATCATTTTTCTACTATTGGTCTTGTAGGTATGAATGAAGCTGGGCTAAATGCTTGTTGGTTAAAAAAAGATATGACTCATCCAGAAACTGTGGAATTTAGTGTGAATGTTTTGAATCATATGCGAGAAAAATTAAGTGATTATCAAGAAAAATATGGGGATTTGTATAATCTAGAGGCAACACCTGCTGAATCTACTTCTTATCGTTTTGCTAAACATGACAAGGAAAAATATCCAGATATCATTACTGCAAATGAAAATGGTACTCCTTATTATACAAATAGTACTCATTTACCTGTCGGTTACACTGAAGATCTTTTCAAAGCTTTAGACATACAAGATAAGCTACAAACTTTATATACTTCTGGTACTGTCTTTCATGTTTTCTTAGGCGAAAAAATGCCAAGTTGGCAAAGTGCTGCTGCTTTGGTTCGTAAAATCGCAGAAAATTATGCCTTACCTTATTATACGATTTCACCAACGTATTCTATATGTAGGGAACATGGATATTTAGCTGGAGAACAATATAAATGTCCAATTTGTGGCGAACCTGCAGAGGTTTATAGCCGAATTACCGGATATTATCGACCTGTTAAAAATTGGAATGATGGCAAATCACAAGAGTTTAAGGATCGTGTAACTTATAAAATTGATGGCAATTGTTCTTTTAAAGAAACGACTAAAGATAAAAAGAAAACGACAAGTAAAAAAGCAAATACTAAAGCTATGCTTTTTGTAACTAAGACTTGTCCAAATTGTCAAATTGCCAAACGTGCTTTAAATGATGCTCATATTGAATATGAAGTGATTGATGCTGAAGAAAATGCTGATTTTGTAAAAGAATTAGGAATTACACAAGCTCCAACTTTAATTACTAAGGAAGGTGAAAAGATTTCTAATGCTTCAAATATCAAGGCATATGCAGAAGGGATTTGTTTATAATGTATGATATTATTATTGTCGGCGGCGGGCCAGCTGGTCTTGCCGCGGCTATTTATTCCGCTAGAGCTTTAAAGAAAATTTTATTAATTGAAAAAGCTACTTTTGGCGGGCAGATTACTCAAGCTGTTCATGTAGAAAATTATCCAGGATTTGAAAAAATTAGCGGTATGGAACTTGGCGAGAGAATGTATGATCAAGCTAAAAAATTAGGAATGGAAAGCATTTACGGTGAAGTAAAAAAAATAGAGAAATCTTCATCTATTTTTACTGTTTTTGTTGGCTCTAAGGAATATCAAAGTAAAGCTGTGATTTATGCAACTGGTGCAAGTCCAAGGAGGTTGGGGGTTTTAAATGAAGAGAAGTTAATTGGTTCAGGTATTAGTTATTGTGCAACTTGTGATGGGGCTTTTTTCAAAGGCAAAACGGTTTGTGTCGTTGGTGGCGGAAATACTGCCATTGATGATGCTCTATATTTATCTAATCTATGTCAGAAAGTTTATTTGATTCATCGACGTGAGGGATTTCGTGGTGAACCGGTTAAGGTCTCTCTTTTAAAAGAGAAAGACAATGTGGAATTTGTTGTGAATGCTACTGTTAAAGAAGTATTGGGTAGTGATCATGTTGAAGCTGTTCTTTTACATGAAAATGGTCAAGAAAGAAAATTAGCAGTGGATGGAGTTTTTGTGGCTATTGGACATGAACCGAACACAAAAATATTAGAGGATTTTGTTCCGTTAACTCCTAATGGTTATGTCATTACTAATTTGCAATTAGAAACTTCTGTAGCTGGATTTTATGCCGCGGGCGATGTAAGGGAAAAACAAGTAAGACAATTAACTACTGCTACTAATGATGGGACCATCGCAGCAATTATGGCTTGTGAATATTTAGATACTTTGGATTAATGAATAATTTAAGAAGGTGAAAAAAATTCTTTTTTGCATACTCATTTATTAATTCCGCTATTTAAAGTTATGGTTTCATATTGGTACTGTTTTTTTGATTTTATAAAAGCTTTTTGGAGAATTATTCATAAACCATGATAATGGAACCATCTTGTTCAATAATTTAGGATGTGTTGAAGAATATGATGAAGAAATATAGTCAAAAAATTTTTATTGGATTTCTAGTTATTTTAACTTTAGCGATAATATTTGGGATTGTTGATTTTAATAGAGTTGCTGTTAAGCATAAAAAGCCTTGTTTTGCTATTGGAGTAAACTTGAAAAAGGACGGTGGATCTGGATTATATATAGGGATAGGATATGCTGTTGAAATTACAGGAAATTTTATGCCGGAAATGTCGGATCAAGGTGTTACAGATTATGATTTTTATGTACTAGGTATAAAAGTATAACAGACTTTAATCTATAAAAATGTAAGTAAATAGAAGCATATGATTAATGCTTCTGTTTTTATTTGTGTTAGTCAAGAAAAAGTAGATAGTTTATTTGATATAGTATATATCATAATAAAGAGTGTTTAAAATCTAGTTTGATTTTAATATTTGCCAATGATAACTATGAAAGGAAAACGATTATGATATTGATCAATAAGTTTACAAGCATCATCTCTAATAAATTATCCGCTCATCGAACTTCTAAAAGTACCCTAAAAATCACAAATTTAAAAAATTAATGGTGTCCCTGTTGAATTTTAGCTACTAGTGGTATAATTGTGTAGTGATGTGTATGAAAGAAAAAAAAGATTTATGGAATTTGGATTCGTATTCCTTAGAAAATGTTTCTTCAATTGGCCATAATACTGTTAAGAGATTTTGGCAAGAAAATGAAGAGTGGATTTTTAAAACTTGTGATTTAGAAGAATGTTATTTGGAATGCTTTTCTTCTTGTGTTGCTCAGATTTTACATAGTAAAACTGTTTTTTCTTATCCAGCGATCTATCATAATGAATATGGAGTTGTTTCAAAATCTTATAATCCGAATCAATGCAATGCGATTCATTTATCTACTATTATTTCTCAGTATTTAAATTCTAAACATTTGTCAAATTTGGAGAACGGTTTTGTTTCGAGTCTAGAGGAGGTATGGAATGCCTTAGAATTTTATTATGAGAAGAATCCACATAAAAAACAAATTGTTTTTTCTTTAATGCAAGATATTGTTGATGCTTTTTTGTTACAGCTTTTTCTTGGAAATTCAGATTTAAATATGGGAAATTTGATAATTATTGAAGAAAATTTTCCTTTTTTGGCTCCGAATTTTGATTATGGAAATTCTTTTTCTTGTACAGAAGATATTTTGCATAATGATTCTTTTTTATTTACTGTATCTTTTACTTCAGAATTAGAAAATGTTTCTTTGTTAAATCTTGTTCAAAGCTTTGTTTCCTTTTCTTTAAATGAAAAAGAATTGTTTCAAGAAAAGCTAGAGAATTGGAAGTCTTTTGAGTTTGTTTTAAGATTTATGGAAAAAGAAAGAAAGGTAAAACTTCCGGAAATATATGTAAATAAGTTTCAAGAAAATTATGATAAACAGTTTAAAAAGCTTTATGATGCTTGGCAGATTGTTACACATAATTTTACTTTATATGGTGAAAACTTAAAAAATAATTCAGGTTCTTTCTTTTCTTTTGAAGGGAAACCGTATGTTTTTCGCGTAGAAAATTTTGAAAATATTTCGATGCTTTTCTTTAGTTTATCTGTGGCTTTTCAATATGATCTTCCAATTTTAAATTGTCTTAAAGGAAATTATCAAAATCAAACTGGAATTTTTGAAGAAGTGTTTTTGCAAGATAAGTTGTCTCTTCGAGATGTTTTAAGTGATTTTTATAATCATAAGGCAAGGTATATGAGTGACTATGCTTCTGTTTCTGAAGTAGATGATCTATATACATTAGAAGATATTTTCTTAGCTCTTTCATATTATAGTGAAGTTCATTCTTTTTCAAATGAGGATGTTAAAAAGATCATGGATCAAATTTTGGAATTTTTTTGTTTGCAAATTGCTTTAGGGAGTGAGGATTTTTTTCTATCAAAGCTATCTTTTTTCTTTAAAGATCATCATATGTATTTAGTTCCTATTTCTTTATCCGGTAGAATTTTTCAAGTTGATTTACAAAAAAATTCTGGAAATTATGCTCTTATTCCTTCAAGAAACATGAAAAAATTTTCACCACGAGACATTGTTTCTTCATTATCTACAGATCTTTTAATGAATTTTCCTTCTTTAGAGAGTGTTCAAATCAATATAATGGACAGTTCTCTTTTTAAGGATCGATTGTTTTTGAAGCAGTATTTGAACAATTATTTAACTATTGATGAGATAAGAAAGAGCTCGAAAAATTTGACTTTCTAGAAAAAATCTGTATAATAAAGATTCCTAATGGGGGAGATATTGTGAATAAAAATGCGTTATTGAAAAATAATAATCAATTAATTAAAAATATTTATGAATTGTTAGAAAATGGTCAGGAAGAAGAAATCGCGAATTGTTTGTATCGACTTTTAGAAATCTTAAATAGAGCTTCTTTATCGGATACCAATCATGTTTATAAAGATTATGCGATTTTGCAAGAAGATGAAAGTCTTTTTGATCAACTTGTATGTAAAGTAAATCAATATTTATTGAAGAAATATGGTCCTGTTGAAGATTCGAAAGAATTGATTTTAAAATATCAAAAACTTGATTTTTCGGTAGTTGAACTTGAAAAAATTGATGAACAAGTAAATGCTTTAACTAGATGTTTAAATGGTTTTGATTACTCTAAAAAAGAAAGAAGAGAAATAGAAAATTTACTTCAGAAACTTGGAAAACTTCGAATTACTTTTTTACCTCTTTTTCAAGATGATAACGACCGAGGAATTGATATTGTTAGAAGATTATCTAAAAAGGAACAAGCAAAGATTTGGAAAGTTTTAAAGAGCCGCAGAACGGTTAAAGAAGTCTTTGATGATTTTACTTATAATGTTCAAGATGCTTTTGAAAGTGTAAAAAATCGTAAGAAAAAGCCTTTTTCTATCAAAAAACTTTTTTCTTCTTTGAAATCTAATCTAAAGGATGGAGTTAAAAAGGAAAGTGGAGAAGAGAAATCTTTTGTTAAGAAATTCAAAGATAAGATTTCTTCTAATAAAGATACTTTGGATTATTTATCTTATAAAAGTTATTGTTTAGCTAGTTCTTTTATGAAAAAAACTAAAAATAAAATTTCTTGTAAAGAAGTAAAAAAATATTCGGATTGTATTCAAAAACTATATCAAAATTATGAGAAGATTTTAAAGAATTCTAAGTATAGAAAATATTGGGATGAGGTTCATGATTTTTCAATGAATAATGTGAAAACTATTTGTGAACAAACTAAAGATTTGTTTAAAAACAGGATGTTCTCTATAAATCATCAATGTTATGTAGATTCTATTCAAAATTCAAGATTATCTGAAAATGAACTTAGTGATATTATGAGAAAATTTGAAAATATTTATCATGAAAATTTTCAGTATAAAGTTTCTATGGATCAACATCCTGATGAATTGAAACAAATAAAAATGGGGTATAAAAAATTTGTCCGAAAGTTTTTTTTGACAGGTACTGGAATTGCAGTTGTTATTGCTTTATTAGCTTCTAGTTTTGTTTCTAAGAAATATTCATCTATGAATGAAGAAAAGAAGAAGGTAGTAATAGTTACACCTAAAGAAGATGCTTTAGAACTGGAAGATCATTTCTCTTTTGAACAAAAATCTTTATTAAAAAAGGAATTAAACAATACTTTAGAAACGTTGTTAAAGGCTCGAGAGCAACTACAATCTTCAGAAATTTGTATTGGAGACTCTATTTCTATTGATGAAGATGCTTATATTTATAATGATATTTATTCTTTGGCTTATAAAGAAAATTCTAAAAAGCCAATATATTTAGAAAATGAAGAACGAACTGTTTTGTCTATTATTTATCAAAATGAAGATGGCAAATTGTTAGAAATGAAGACTATGGATTCTCATGAAGATTTGCTTTCTCATGGCTACTATGTCATTGGTTATACTGTAGCCAATCAATATTCTACAGAAAATATGAATGTTGAAGGTCGTTATTCAAAAGATGATGTGATGAAGCTTACTAGAAAATAGTAGCTTCTTTTTTGATCTTGTGATATAATTTTTCTTGTCAGATGGGAGGGTAAATTTTTGACAGGAACTTTTTTTAAAAGATTGTTAGCTTTTATTTTGGATATTTTAATTGTATCTTTAGTTGTAACGTTACTATCATATGTTCCATTTTTAAATCCGAATCGAGATGCTTATTCGGAAAAGTATAATGAATTAGTTAATGTTTATGAACAAGTAGAAAAAAATGAAATTTCACAAGAAGAATATAATGAAGCAGCGATTCCTATTTCTTATGAATTGTATCGTTTAAATATTCCAACAATTCTTGTGGATATTGTGTGTAGTTTACTTTATTTTGGGGTTTTGCCTTTCTTTATGGATGGACAAACTTTTGGAAAGAAATTGTTTCAACTTCGAGTTGTCAGTGCAAACGATAAATCTCTTAATCTTATAAATTATTTGCTTCGTGCTGTCGTTTTAAGAAACATTTTGATTTCTATTGCTTTAATTTTGGTTATTTACTTTATGGATGCTTCTAATTATTATGCTGTTTATCAAAATGTCAATTTAGTCGGGTATATTATTATGTATATTAATTTGTTTATGATCGTCATGAGGCAAGATAATCGTGGATTACATGATTTTGTGGCTAATACACAGGTTGTTTTTACACATGAAGAGATGGAAAATCGTTTGGAAAAAATAGAAGAAGAACAAAAAGTTTTGGAAAAAGAATTGGAAAAGAAGAATGATAAAAAAGATAAAGTTGTGAAAGCAAAAACTACTAAAACTAAGAAAACTACTAAAAAGAAAGAATAAAAAAGAAACTTATTTGAATGTAAAAGTTTCTTTTTTTTGAATAAATTTTGTTTGATAAAATTCAAACATCATTTTATAAAGCATGTAAACATCTTCTATTGCACAAAGTTCTTTAGAAGAGTGCATGGCGAGTTCAGGTATTCCGACATCAATAGAGGCTACACTTACATGACGCAGGCTAAGACCACTTAGAGTTGATCCTCCAACTAAATCATTTTTGGCAGTGATATCTTGATATTTAATTTTTTTTGTCGTACATAAATCTTTTAATAAAGTAGAGAAAATTGAATCTGTCGTTGAATTCGTTTCTTTTATAATGGCAAAACCTTTTCCCATGATTCCTTTGCTTGTTTTATCCGCATATTCTGGATGATTTGGATGGATCGCGTGCGTGTTATCTGAACTAATGATCCATGAGTTTGCGAAAGTAGATGTTACATCTAAATTTAAAATCGCTGCTATTTTTTTTAAAGTATCTAATAAGAAATTACTGTCAGCACCTTCTTTAGTTAAACTGCCAATTTCTTCATTATTGAATGAACAAAATACCTGTATATTTTCTGATGTACTTTCTAAGAAACTTTCCAATGCTGCATAAACGCTGGTTAAATTGTCGATTCTTGGCGATAAGAGAAATTCATCTTTTTTTCCAAAAAGTTCTGGTTTAGAATTATCGTATAAAAATAATTCATAATCGCCTATTGTTTCGGTTGTTAGTTTTAATTCTTTTTTTAAAAAGTCTATCCAATCACTTGTTTTTTCACTTAGAAAAAATACAGGTTGAAGATCGTTTTGCATATTTAGATCAAGATTTGAATTGGCTTTGTCGTTTTGGTGGATTGCTACACTTGGAACTACGGCAACTGTTTTTTGAAAATCAATAATTTTAGAATTCCAAGTATTTTTTTTCTTGATTAAAATTCTTCCGGCTAAGGAAAGATTTTTATCAAGCCATCCATAATTTAATAAACCGCCATAAGGCATGATGTTGTATTCTAAATAGTTTTCACTTAAGAATTCACCATTCGGTTTTAGAAGAAGAGCAGGTGTATCTAAATGGGTTGTAATAATGTGAAAAGAATTTTGAACTTTTTCGGGTATTTTTATTGCTATTAAGCTGCTATCATTTCTTGTTACATAGAAGCTTTCAGGTAGTTTTTTCCATTCTTCAGTTTCATATAGTTCTTGAAAGTTTTCTTTTTGTAATCTTTCTTTAATTTCTTTTACACAGGTAAAACAACATGTTCCTTTTTCAATAAATTGTTTTATATTTTTTATAAATAGTTCTTTTTTCATAATCATCCCTTGTTAGTTTGGCCATTTTTTCTGGGTTTATACTTGATTTTTTTCTCTATTTATAGTAAAATCATTCATGTTCGTTAAAAGAGGTGTAGTAAATGAAAAAAACAAAAATTGTCTGTAGTATTGGACCTGCTAGTAATGAAGCAGATGTTATGGAGCAAATGGTTTTAAAAGGAATGAATGTTGCTCGAATTAATTTTTCTCACGCAACATTAGATGAAAGACAAAAGGCATTAGATTCTGTACGTGAAGTTCGTAAAAGAACAGGTATGAATGTTGCTATTTTATGGGATACGAAGGGCCCAGAATTCCGTACAGGAGTTATGGAAGGAGATGGCATTGAGCTTTTAGATGGCAAGACTGTTCGTCTAGTTAAAGAAACTGTTACAGGAACTAGTGAAAGATTTAGTGTCAATCATCCTGAAGCTTTAGCTTCATTAAAAGTAGGCGATGCTATTTTACTTGAAAATGCTAAAATGAGATTAGAAGTTATTAGTGTTGAAAGTGATGGAGTTACTTGTAAAATTATTTCTGGAGGACACTTAGGAAGTCGTAAGAGTATGAGTGTTCCAGGAGTCAAACTTGATATTCCATATGTTAGTGATGTTGATCGTGAAGATATTAAGTATGCTTGTGAACACGGTGGAGAATTCTTAGCCTTATCTTAGATCGGAAGAG
>CALVOC010000040.1 GCA_944350145.1 uncultured Bacilli bacterium | reverse complement strand
GGTCCTTGAATTCCTGTAGGTCCAGTGGCTCCAGTTGGTCCTGTTGGTCCTTGAATTCCTGTTGGTCCAGTGGCTCCAGTTGGTCCTGTTGGTCCTTGAATTCCTGTAGGTCCAGTGGCTCCAGTTGGTCCTGTTGGTCCTTGAATTCCTGTTGGTCCAGTAGCTCCAGTTGGTCCTGTTGGTCCTTGAATTCCTGTTGGTCCAGTGGCACCCATAGCTCCTGTTGGTCCTTGAATTCCTTGTGGTCCCATTGGTCCTTGAGGTCCTGTTGGTCCTTTTGGTCCGGTTGGGCCAGGACAACATGGTCCAGTTGGGCCGATTGGGCCTCTAGGACCCGTTGGTCCCACTTTACAACGATCTACCAAACAACCAACAACTTCACATAAACTGTCGTTCTTGCATTCTGCTTCGTATGTTTCTAAATTCACTTAAATTTCTCCTTTCAATTTATGTTTATTCGAAATTTATTTTTTTGACTTGGCGAATATCCTAAGAAAATTAAAAAAGCATAGATTTTTTCTCTATGCTTCTTCATTTTTATGAATTTTTTCAATAATTTGATCAATTTTATTCCCATATTCTATCGATTCATCATAAACAAAATTTAATTTTGGAGTTTGTCTTAAATCCATTTTTTCAGCAACTTTTTTTCGAACAAAATCACTAGCTTCATTTAATTCTTTTTCTAATATTTCTTTTTTCAAATCTTTCATACTTGTAAAATACACCTTTGCATATGATAAATCTTTAGCTACATCTGCGGCGGTAATGGTAATTGTGTGCATTAACTCATCTCGGGTTTCATTGGCTAAAATTTCAGAAATGGTTCTTACTAATTCAGAATTAATTCTTTCTAATTTAATACTCATCTTTTAATCTCCACCATTTCATAATCTTCTATAACATCGCCCTCTTTAATATCGCTAAAGTTTTCTAAAGTAATTCCACATTCAAAGCCTTTTTTCACTTCTTTCGCTACATCTTTTTCTCGTTGAATAGAGGCAATCTTACCATCATAAATAATAACTCCATCACGAATAACTCTAGCATTTGTACCACTTTTTACAATACCTTCTGTTACATAACATCCAGCAATTTTTCCAACTTTTGAAAAAGTAAAAATCTTTCTTATTTCAGCATTTCCTAAAACTTTTTCTTCAAATTCCGGATCCAACATACCCTTCATAGCAAGTTCCATTTCCTCAATAACTTTATAAATAATTGTATATAGACGAATATCAACATTATATTCTTTAGCAACTTCTTTAGTTATTGCAGAAGGCATAACGTTAAATCCAATTACAATAGCATTTGAAGCATTAGCCAATACAACATCACTTTCGGTAATTGTTCCAATTCCACTGCGAATGACATTAACTTTAACACCTTCAACATCAATTTTTTCTAAAGCATGTTTGACAGCCTCTTCACTACCACGAACATCTGCTTTTAAAATAACATTAATTTCCTTTTGACCAGATTTAATTTTAGCAAACAAATCATCTAAAGAAACAACTTCTTTCTTATTTCTGTTTTGTTTAGCCGCATCGGCTCTTTTAGCCGCGACGTGTTTTGCTTCACTTTCAGTTTCAAAAGCCATGAATTTATCACCAGCACTTGGATTATCGGATAAACCAGTAATTTCTACTGGAGTAGAAGGACCAGCTTCAACAATAGAAACACCTAAATCATTTTTCATCGTTCGAACCCTTCCAAAGAATGTACCTACAACTACTGGATCACCTAAACGAAGTGTACCATTTTGAATTAACAAAGAAGCTACTCCACCAACATTTTTATCCAATTTTGATTCTATAACCGTACCCATCGCATAACGATTTGGATTAGCCTTATAACCGTTCACTTCACTAATAGTTTGAATGGTTTCAAGTAATAAATCCACACCTTCACCAGTTTGTGCAGAAATCTTAACAAATGGAACATCGCCGCCCCATTCCTCAGGCATAATACCATTTTCACTCATTTCTTGCATTACTCGTTCAATATTAATATTTGGCTTATCAATTTTATTAATAGCTACAATTATAGGAACATTGGCACTTTTAGCATGATCAATTGCTTCTTTTGTCTGAGGCATTACCCCATCATCTGCTGCGACAATAATAATAACAATATCCGTTACACTCGCTCCTCGAGCACGCATTTCAGTAAATGCTGCATGACCTGGAGTATCAATAAAAGTAATCTTTTGACCATTATGTTCAATTTGATATGCACCAATATGTTGAGTAATTCCTCCAAATTCTGTATCGACAACTTTACTATGACGAATATAATCTAAAAGAGTTGTTTTACCATGATCTACATGTCCCATAATTGTAACAACAGCTGGACGCATTACCAAATCACTTTCGTTATCAGTTACCTCATACTCTTCAAAATTAGACACATCCTGTGTTTCTTCCTTTTTCAAAGTTTTTTGATAATCTAAAGCAATAATTTCAGCATTTTCAAAAGAAATTTCTTGATTTAATGAAACCATTAAACCTAAAGACATAAGTTTTTTAATAATATCGGTACCACTAATATTTAATTCATTAGCAAGATCTGAAACTGTCATTCCATTTTTATATAAAATAACATCTTCTTGAGTTTGATTCGTCATCAACTTTTCCTTATGTTTATACATTTCTTTTCGTTTGTTAAAATATTCAGACTTACTTGATTCAATCTCACTACGTTTTTTTAATTTTTGCTTTTTTGTTTCGGGATTCATTGTATGAACATTCGTACTAAGTACAAGATCCTCCACAACTTCATCCATACTATCTTCTTCCTCATAGGTAGATTCACTATCTGTACTAATTAAATTCGTAGCAAAATCTAAGTTGATTACATCATCATCCGATAAAACATCATCTGCTTTTTTCACATCAATTCCTAAAGACTCACACTTCTTTAAAATTTCAGCTACAGATAATGACACACTTTCTGCATATTCTTTTACAGTCATAAATAACACATCCTTTCTAATGTTTTCTATATAATATTTTTTGAACTTGCTTCTTCTGCTTTTCTTCCTCTAAGAAAATTTTTTCACCAATAAGCATTAATTTTTCGCCTAAACCCGTAACGTGACTTTGGACACATTCTACGCCAGCTTTTTGCAAAATATATTTAGCTAAATTAGCTTGAGCTGTTTGCTTATATTCTTGAAAATAAATAACTTTAGTAATACCTGTTTGAGCGATTCTTTTAGCACATTCACTACAAGGCGATAAACTAATATACATAGTAGCTTCACTTAAATCTGTACCTAAAGGTAAATTATTTAAAGCATTGGCTTCGGCATGAATCACAAAAGAATTTTTTATTTGAAAAAGATCTCCAGTTTCTTCTCCTAAAGAATTCCATGGCATCTCATCATCTGTCATTCCCCTTGGAGTTCCATTATAGCCAATCGCCAAAACCCGATTATTTTTCACAATCACAGCTCCAACTTGTGTCCTTGGATCTTTACTTCTTTCTCTAGAAACCAAACAAATTAATAAAAAATATTCTTCCCAACTTAAATAATTTTCTCTTTTACCAGGCATTTTTACTCTTCGATTCTTTTCAAAAGTTCCTCATAAATACTAGCTGGAACTTCTACACCTAAGGCTCTATCTAAAGCTTTATTTTTCTGAGCTTTTAAAACAACTTCTTTAGTTAATTTTAAATAAGCTCCTTTACCATTTTTTTTGCCTTGAAGATCAATTTCCACATTTCCTTCAGGTGTTCTCACAATTCGAATTAATTCTCTTTTTTCACATTTTTCTTTAGTTACAACACAAGTTCGCATTGGGATTTTTTTTACTTTCATAATTTCCCTCCTTTTATTTATTTTAAAACTCGTTCAAGAAGTAGAGGTTCTAGACTAGATAAAGGACAGGAAGCCGCCTTTTCATGACCTCCACCGCCAGGATATTTTTCAGCTAAACTTCGAACTTCAACATTTTCTTTTAAAGAGCGAAAAGAAACACTTTGATGATCAATAGCAAATAACATCAAAATATCTAAATCCGGTCTTTCCTGTTTCAGATATTCGGCTAAATCATTACGTACAGCATAACTTCCAAATACCATACCTACTGAATGATTTTGATAAGAATCAACAAAAATACGAGTAGCAAATTCCTTTATTTGTCGAGCATTTTCAAATTCCTGTAACTTTATCCATTTTTGTTCTTCCTCAGTATACTTCATACTCTCTTCACTTTGAAGCTTTCTTAAAAAATGATAATAGTATCCATAACTTCCTAAAAATTGAAATAAAGTTTGTAAATAAAAGGAACTTTTATCGTTTAATCTTTTCCATTCCCAAGTATCATGTAAGCGAGTTTTTTCAACAAATTGCATCACAATCTTTTTCTTTAATAGCTCTTCTTTTGTTCTTTGAACTAGATAATCATAATATAAACTTGTACCACAACAAGGAATATTATCTTTCTTAACATAAGCTGTTACAAAAGAATATTTTTTAGTCATTCCATCAATAGAAGTTTGATGATGATCAAAAACTTGAAATTTTGAAGAAAGACTAGAATCTTGATCAATTCTTTGTAAAACAGAATCACTTGGACATAAATCCGTTACAAAAATTTGCGAATAATTTTGAAATTCTTTACTGTTTATAAAATCTTCTAAAAATCGATCTAATTCGTGAACATCTTTACATAAAGTAAAGTCTACATCTTCTGTAATGAGTTTAGTTAAAACAACACTTCCAAGACCATCTGGATCATCTCGATGAGTAAATAATTTAATCATTATCTTTGTTTCCTTCTTCATTAATTTGAGCAAGTGTTTTAATTTCAATTTTATATTTTGTTAATTTACTTGCTAGTTTAATGTTTGAACCTTTCTTACCAATAGCTAAAGAAAGATTATCATCGGTTACAATAGCTAAAGCTTCTTTTTTCATAGGATCAAGAATATTTACAGTAACATTTTTAGCTGGAGATAAAGCATTAGCAATAAATTCTTCTGGATTTTCCGAATAGCGAATTAGATCGACCTTTTCTCCATTTAACTCTTTTAAAATATTTGCAATTCTTGTTCCTCCTGCACCAATACAAGCCCCGATTGGATCTACTCTTTCATCTCTAGAAAAAACTGCAACTTTACTACGAATTCCAGCTTCTCTCACCACCGCATAAAGTTCAATTGTGCCATCAACAAGTTCTGGAATTTCTGTTTCAAACAATCTCCTTACAAATCCGTAATGCTTTCTTGAGCAAAGAATTAAAGGACCCTTTGTCGTTTCTTCAACTTTGGTTATATAAACTTTAATACTAGATCCCATTTTGACAACTTCGCCAGGTATCATTTCACTTTTAGGTAAAATTCCTCTTGATTTTCCTAGATCAACGTAATAATTCTTTTGATCCTCCATCGCAAGCATTCCAACCATCATCTCGCCAGCTTTATCATGAAATTCTTCCATAATAGAAGCTCTTTCAGCCTCACGAATTTTTTGAGTTAATACTTGTTTAGCAGTTCCAGCAGCAACACGACCAAAATCTTTAGGAGTTACTTCTTTTTCAATCGTTTCGCCAATTTGAATAGTCGGATCGATTTCTCTTGCATCTTCCAAAAGAATTTGAGCATCTACATTGATTGCTGGTGGAATACGTACAACATTTCCATCTTCATCGGTCGTTTCAGTTCCATCATCATAATCATCTACGACAACATAATAAGAATAAACACGAATATCACCGGTATCACGATTAATTTTTACTTTTACGTTTGTCTTAGAATTAAAATTCTTCTTATACGCTGTAGCTAAAGCCAATTCCATAGCTTCATACACTACATCCTTGCTAATATTTTTTTCTTCTGTAATATGATCTAATGCTTTAATAAATTCTTTCGCATTCATTTCTACTCGCCTCTTTCTTTACTAGATACATCTAAAATGTAAGATTCTTCAATTACATCAATTTCATCCAAAATTGGATTAATAATATTGGTTGCCTCGACAATCGTATCCAAGTCTATTCCGTTTACCTTATCTAAAGTAATTCGCAAAAAATAATAGGAACCTTCCTTTTCAAAAGAAATATCGTCTACAATAATCTCCATATCTTTTAATGGTTTTTCAATTGCACTCCGTACTTTTTCTAACACGTACTTCCTCACCCTTTCCAATAATAAAAGTGGGAATTTCTGCCCACTTAAATCTGATACCCGTATTATAACAGCTTTTTCTTAATTTGTAAAATATTTTCAATCTCGATTATTTAATGAACGAATTCTTTGAAGTTTTTCTTCTCTAACAATATAATCATCCATTTGATAAAAAGTATCAAACATTGAAACGTCATTTTGAATCTCTTGGTTCCAATTCGTATGAAAGCTAACCACCCGACACGTATTTTTTAAAGCTCTTAAAACATTTGGGCGATCTTCTGCCATCAAATCAATATGTTGTTTTTCGCAAATTTCCTTCTTTTCAAATTCACTTTTAGAGTCAGAGCAAAAAAGAATTTTATGATAAGAAATTTTTTGATGAAATAACCAATAACGAGTAAGTAAAGTAAGAAAAAGGGAAACAAGATAAAATTCTTTTATTTCTTTTCGACCCGTAATAATAGTGATATTTCTTCCCTCTTTCATCCATTTTTTGGTGATTTCAGAAGCACCTAAACGAGGAGGATAAATTGAACAATATTCCCAAATAAATCTTCCCCAGAAGAAAAAACGTTCATAATTAGAACAGCCAAAAATTTCTGTAACATCATATCCTTGAAGATTTTTGATAACTTCTGAAGATGATTTTTGATATTTTTTACAAAAATAATTCAATCCTTTTTCTAGTTGAAACTTATCATGCTCTGTTAAAACTCCATCTAAATCTAAGCCAATATTTTTATAAAGTAAGCTCATAGTAAAACTCCT
Organism: uncultured Bacilli bacterium; assembly: GCA_944350145.1. GTDB lineage: Bacteria > Bacillota_I > Bacilli_A > RF39 > UBA660 > Ventrenecus. The sequence goes on along the minus strand of CALVOC010000040.1, from coordinate 4,799 downwards.
TTGTTTTTCTATTGTACCATTTTATGAAGAAAAAGAAAGAATTATTTTATGGTTCCATTGTAAACTGTTTTCGTATCACTAATAGCAATAAAGGCATCTGGATCATTTCTTTTAATTAAATTTTGAACTTTTTTTAAGCTTTTTTTATTTACTTCCAAAAAAATCATAATTTTAGGACTACTATTAAAACCACTTTCAAGATTTAAAATATTAAAACTATATCCTCGAATTTTTAAAGCATTAATAATCTCTTTTTTATCTTGATCGGTAATAATTTGTATTCCAATAACTCCTTTTATTAAAGCCTTTGAAAGAAAAGCACCTAAAAGAGTTCCAGTAGCATAACCCAATGAATAAGAAATGGGAATGAATATGTTATTAATAGGAATTAACAAAGCTTCTCGAGCAACAATAAACCAAATTAAAATTTCTAAAAATGCTAAAATACCACTTAAAATATTTTGCCCTTTCAATAAAATATTTTGCCGAAATGTCGAAATGGTTACATCTAAAATTCGAGCAAAAAAAATCTTTCCACAAAGTAAAAATAGTTCCATAAGAATCCCCTTCTACTTTTAGTTTGGAAAGTTTTTATAAATTCATACAAAAATCAAGACAATCAAAAGAATAAGAATAGCAAGTGCTAAAAATACGATAATCCAAAGGTACTGTGAAGAATTTTCTCTTTTTTCATAAATTTGAGGTTTTTCGCCAAATTTTTCAGTAAGCATCTCCGGTTTTAACATATTTTCTTTCTTATCTTGCTTATAAATTTCCATTTGATCTTTAGATAACATTGCTCCACAAAAAGGACAAATTCCCCGATCAGTGCCAATTGCTTTTCCACATCTTTTACAATGCATACTTATTCTCCTTCGTAATCTTCAATAAAATGATTACCTTTATGTCCAGCCTCAGAAGGCTCTTCCCGAAATAAGTCAAGATAATTTTGTTGACGCAAAGCCTCATATAAAACAATAGCAACCGAATTAGAAAGATTTAAAGCCCTTACTTTATCGGTCATCGGAATTCTAGCACAATTTTGTAAATGAGGTTTTAGAATACTTCTAGGAATTCCCGTACTTTCTTTGCCAAAAACTAAATAAAAATTCTCTTCTGTATTGCTGTAATCAAAATCGGAATGCGGATGATGGCCATATCGAGTAAAAAAATACATCGTTCCTGAATTCTTACTTATAAAATCGTCCCAATTTTCATAAACAGTATACTCACAATAATCAATATAATTTACACCACTTCTACGAATATATTTTTCATCTAATGAAAAGCCTAATGGTTTAATTAAATGAAGTTTCGTATGAGTTGCAACACAAGTTCGCATAATATTTCCTGTATTTCCTGGAATTTCAGGCTCAAATAATACAATATTTAACATAACGATTCTCCTTTCAAAAAAAGAAATAACTTTATTTAGTTATCTCATATATATCCAAAAGTTTAACAAAATCTGCTCCTTCAATCATTTGTTGATCCACTCTTTTTACATAATCTACAAATTCACCATCTTTATAATATAAAATAGTTGGAGTAGTATCAATAGCTTCTGGTAATTTTAAATCTGTTCCCATACTTCCAGATTCAATATCGGATAGAGAACCGCATTCACTATTTACTGGAAAAACAAAAAATTCATTTTCCAAACGATACTCACCAATGATGCTTTTTAATTCTTTTTCTAATTTATACTCTTCTTCAGAATTATAGTTGGTTACAAAAATAAAACTTTTTTCTCCAGTGATGGCATTTTTTAAATCGGAACAGGTAATCTCTGGAACAATTTTTTTATCTGCCAAATATCCTTTTGAATAATCAATATTTTTTGTACCTCCATACATATTTGCTAAAGTAAAAGCAACTAAAACTACAGCAAGTAATAAAACACCTACTCCTATATATTTACCCGGAGATAACAGTTCCTCAACTTTTACTTCTTCCTGAGTCTTTTTTACTGGTTTTTTCTTGACACTTTTTTTCTTTTCCATATCAAATTCTCCTCTATAAACATTGTAGCAAAAAAAAGGAATAAAGTCTATTAGTAAAAGAAAAGAATAAATGACTATCATAATAAATTCTAAAATAACTCTTTTACAATTAAATCTTCAGAATGCAAATTATTATTTTTACCTAATAATAAGTTCTCATAAAATTTAATTAAATAACTTTTATCTTCTCTTATATCTAAATAATTATTAAAGTAATTACTTCCCACTAATGCATTTCTAAAATATATTGATTTATCTTTAAATAATGAATTATCTACATGATATCCTAGACTAATTAAATATTTCTCTATAAATACCGCTGTTGTTCTAGTGTTTCCATCTCTAAAAGGATGTACTTGCCATATGCTAGAAGAAAAATCAACGATATTTTTAATAATTTCTACAATAGACATATCTTTATAATTTTTCTCTTTTTCTAGACGAATATCATATTCTAATGATTCATTTAATGTTTTAGAGTCTCCATAAGCAGCAGAATCATTATCTAATATTTTTTCATGTTTAGAAAAATCAATCTTTCTAAACTCTCCTGCAAATTCATAAATGTCTTGAAATAAATATTTATGAATGTATTTTAAATAGTCTACTGATAATTCGAAACTGTCTTGATCTAGTAACTCTACAATTCTCATAGATACAAAATCACATTCTAATTCATTAGGATTAATGTCTTTTTGTTGTTCTTTTACGTTGTAATATTCTCTTAAACTTTGTTCTACTTCTTTAATTGTTAATTCACCTAAAATATTTTTTTCTTTTATTTGTTTTAAATATTTTGATGGAGTTAAATTATCTACTTGTTGTAGTCCTATCACCATATCCCATTGCGTCTTTTTTATGTAATTGCTAGCTTGATATATTTCTTCATACTCGTTCACGCTAAAATCCCATTGCTTTTCGTCCATAAACTATACCTCTCAGATATAAATAGCATATCATATTTTTAATACCTTCGTTTATTGATTATTCATTATTAGAAACAATTTTAGATTTCAACACCTATACTTTCTAATAAAAAAGTTGTATCATAATAGCTAAAGGAGTTTATTATGATATTTAAAAACAAAATATTTATATATATTACATTATGTTTTTTTATTTTACTTTCTATCGGATTAAGTGGATATATATTTTTTAATGCATATCAAAATGATTATCAACAAGATTTTGATTCTTCAACAAATCAAGTAAATTCTGAAAATAATTTGAATTCAATAAATTATAATATAGATGATTATGTCGTTATTAGTGATTTTGAGCTTAATCAAAATTGTCCCACTTGTACCATTCATAATAAAGTCAAAAAAATCGAGTTTAAAAACTTGCCTTTAAGACTAACTACCGAATTTATTTCTAAACAACAAGATTTTTTAAATCAAATTACTACAATAGAATCTTTTAGTGAAGTCTTCTATGAAATTAATAAGAGCATTTTATCTGTTTATAAAAAAGATCAAAGAATAAATGAATATTTCATGCACGGTGGAGAATACAATTATTATAGTCTAAATATAAATCTAGAAACATTAAAAATAGTAAACAATTCAGAATTACTAGCAATTTATGATATTGATCCCACTGAAATGTATAAAAAGATATTAACCCAAATTGCAAACACTGTATCTACTAATCACTTTTTACTATCTACTACCGGTATTATCACTGCCGAAAAAATTTCTATTGATGAATTCAAAAAAAATATTCCAACATATGCAGAATATATTAATAATAGATTTGATGTACTTACTCTTTATATCCAAAATAATAAAATATACGCAGTCTATAAACAAAACCAAATTTTAAGAATTCTTGGAATGGGATCTCATAGCGATGGCGGGCTTATCTATGAACCACAGACCACATTACTAAACTAAATTACTATATATTCTCAATAATTTATCCAAAGCATAAATAATATGATTTCAAAAAAAATAAGCAAAAACTCTCTAATTCTTACTAAAATTAAAGAGTTTTTTAAATATGAATCCTCATAAATTTTTTTTGGGGGGTAATACTCAATTATATGAGGAAATGAGAGGTATCTTCTAAAAATATAAGATAGAAATCGTTTACTTATAGTGTATGCTAGCCCTAAATGAGAGAGATTACAAGAACAATTTTCAAATATGTCTAATTTTCTAATATTGATGATTTAAAATAAAGTTAACTATAATTAGTTGTTTTGTTCCTTCCAAAAATTGCAACGATAGTATTTACTTTCTTACTTTTGATATCCTCTAATAATTCATTAAAAGCAGGTCTATCCTTCATGTTTTTGGCACTAATTCCTGCATCTTCATAAAATTTATAAATTTGATAGTCTTTAAATTTACACATGACTTCGAGTCTTTCTTTTTGTTCACTTAAACTAAAGCCTTCCCGAGCTTGATCCACGGTACTAACTCTTAAATATACCCCAGCAATTTTATTATCTATAATCATTTCTCCTTTTCTTGCTTTGATAAAATTTTTCTAAAATACCATTATCTACAGCTCAAATGTCTATTTCAAGAACAAAATTGTCCTTTTTCGTCCATTTTTGAACATTTTCGTCCCTTTTAATTTTTGACATTTTTAATTACTTCTTCTAATTCTTGCAACAATATTTTATTTTTGATGTTATTTTTACTAATATACATAATTTCATTCTCACCAAAGATTAGATATGTATCATCATCTATTTCCAACTTATAAGGCTCAATGTAAGCAATATTGGTCTTAGGTATAGTGATAATACTACCTTCCACTAATTTTAGTTTCTGACCGTTAAATTTA
>CALVOC010000039.1 GCA_944350145.1 uncultured Bacilli bacterium | reverse complement strand
ATAAGATCATGGCTGAAGAAATTTATGAAGATGTAAAAGAATATTTGCCAAATCGTAAACTTGTAATTGTTGGAGCCAAAGATTCTGATGTAGAAGGAAAAATCAAAGTGCGTGGAGAAGCAATGGGAATATCATTTTTTGATCATTATGGAGTAAGTGATCGATCCACCACATTTATGAAAACTTTAAATTATCCGATCGAAGATGATCGAAGTTATATTAAGGAAGCTACAGAATTAGTAAAAGATTTAGAAACTTATCCTTCTGAAAATTCAATATTTGTAAATGATCAATATGTGATCGTAAAACTTTCATAAAATTTTAAAAAAAAGTGATATAATAAAAAAAGAATAGGAAGTGGATTTATGAAACAAATCGTGGATGGAAATACAGCTTGTTCAATGATGGCATATTTATTTAGTGAAGTAGCAAGTATATATCCAATCACACCTTCAAGCCCAATGGCTAGTAATATGGATGCTCAAAGTAGTAAAAAAGTAAAAAATCTATTTAATGATATAGTACATGTAACGGAAATGCAATCAGAAGCTGGTGCTGCTGGAGCAATGCATGGAGCACTTTTAGCAGGATCTTTAGCTTCAACTTTTACAGCAAGTCAAGGTCTTTTATTGATGATTCCAAATATGTATAAAATTGCGGGTGAGTGTTTACCAGGAGTTATTCATGTTGCTTCAAGAACTGTTGCTACTCATGCTTTATCTATTTTTGGCGATCACTCAGATATCTATGCAACAAGACAAACTGGTTTTTGTATGCTAGCTAGTTCAAATGTCGAAGAAGCCTATCATCTAGCTGCAGTGGCACATTTATCTAGCATTAAAGGATCTCTTCCGTTTCTTCATTTTTTTGATGGCTTTAGAACAAGTCATGAATTAAATGTAATCGAACCATTAAATCGTGAAAGTTTGATTTCATTAGTCGATACTCAAAAATTAAAAGAATTTAAAGATCGAAGTTTAAATATTGGTAAAAACAAACAATTTGGAATGTCTGAAACCGAAGATATTTATTTTCAAAGTGTCGAAGCAAGAAGCAACCTTTATGAAAAAATGCCTGACATTGTAAATGAATATATGCAAAAAATCAATGATTTGACAGGAAAAAATTATCAACCTTTTGAATATTTTGGAGCACAAGATGCTGAGAATATCGTTATCGCGATGGGAAGCGTAACAGACACTATTAAATTGGTTGTCGAAAATGAAAACAAAAAAGGCCAAAAAATCGGTTGCGTCATTGTTCATTTATATAGACCTTTTAGTCAAAAATATTTAAAAAAAGTATTGCCAAAAACAGTTCGAAAAATCGCCGTTTTAGATCGAACTAAAGAATCTGGTAGTGCTGGAGAACCTCTATATTTAGATGTTGTAGCCTCTTTAAAAGATAGCGATATAGAAATAGTAGGTGGAAGATATGGCTTATCAAGTAAAAATACAACTCCGAGCGATATTTATGCTGTTTATGAAATGTTAAAAAATTCTTTAAAAAATAATTTTACAATTGGAATCATAGACGATTTAAATCATACAAGCTTGGAAACAAAAGACTATAATATAGATTTAAATGCTTTTGAAATTCAAATTTACGGATTTGGATCAGATGGAATGGTTTCCGCAAGCAAAGATATCATGCACATCATGGGAGAAAAAAATTATGTTCAAGGATATTTTGAATACGATTCGAAAAAAAGTGGAGGCGTAACATTAAGTCATTTAAGAATCGGGAAAAATCCAATCCGTGCACCATATTATGTTACAGCTTCTGATCTTACGGTAGTTACGAAAGATGAATATTTTGAAAAATATGAAATGCTTAATAAAGCAAAACCAAATAGTATTTTATTAATAAATACAAGCGATGAACAAAAATGTTTAGAAAAAATAAAAACAAAAGATATACAATGTATTGAAGAAAAAAATCTGCGAATTTTAACAATTGATGCCGATCAAATCGCAATAAAAAATCACTTGCCTGGAAAAATTAGCAAAATTATGGAAATCATTATTTTAAATTTATTAGGTGAAGAAGATGCCTTAAACAAATTAAATGAATCGATTGAAAAAGCATTTAAAACAAAGGGAGACGATGTTGTAGCAAATAATCAGAATGCTATTAAAGATGCTTTAAAAATGGTTCGTAAATTAAGTATCGCAAATAAAAAGAATTTTAAAGAAGATCAACTTCCAAAGGATATTTTTGCAAAAATGAATGCCCGTTTAGGAAATGAATTAACCGTTAAAGAAGTGTTGCCAGTAAGCAAAGGAGAATATCCAGGCGGATTGGCTTCGAAAGAAAAGAGAAAAATTTCTTCGCTAGTTTCAAAATGGATTCCCGAAAATTGTATTCAATGTGGAATGTGTTCATTTGTTTGCCCGCACGCAGTCATTCGTCCATTTTTAGTCAAAGAAGATAAAGGATTATTGGCAATGGGAGCACTAGATTATCATTATTTCATCAGTGTATCTGAAGCCGATTGTACAGGGTGTGGATTATGCGTTAAAATCTGTCCGGGAAAAAATGGTCAAAAAGCTCTTTATTTAGGAAAATATGATGAACAAAAACAACAAGAGGCAGAAAAATATTTTGTAGGTTATAAAAATCCAAATCCATTTCCTAAATACACCATTAAAGGAAGTCAGCTTGAAAAACCTCATTTTGCTTTCTCTGGAGCTTGTGCGGGATGTGGAGAAACTACTTATATTAAGTTATTAACACAACTTTATGGCGAAGAAATTGTATTAGCAAATGCCACAGGATGTTCTTCTATCTATGGAGGAAGTGCACCTTCAACACCTTATGATATACCTTGGGCAAACAGTCTGTTTGAAGATAATGCCGAGTTTGCTTATGGAATGCATCTTTCTTATCAAAATAAACGAAATCGCATTTTAAAGATCATGAAAGAAGAATTATCTAAAAAAGATGAAGGAATTCATAAATTCTATCAAGAATGGATAGATAATCAAAATGATTATACAATCACGAAAAAAATTCAAAAAGAATTAGAAAAAGAAAATATTCCTGAAGAATTAAAAACATTACTTCCTTATATTCCAGCACGCACAGTTTGGGCAATTGGAGGCGATGGATGGGCTTATGATATAGGCTTTGGAGGAATTGACCATGTCTTATCTTCCGAGGAAAACATTAAAATTTTAGTATTGGATACCGAAGTATATTCCAACACTGGTGGCCAAATGAGTAAATCGAGTCATATTGGTCAAGTCGCGGAATTTGCCGATTTAGGAAAACGTTCTCATAAAAAAGACCTCTTTAGAATTGCTATGAGTTATCCAAATTGTTATGTAGCAAGCATTTCATTAGGTGCTAACATGATGCAAACTTTAAAAGTTTTCAAAGAAGCTGAAGCCCATCAAGGACCTGGCATTATCATCGCTTATGCTCCGTGTATTGAACATGGTATAAAAGGTGGAATGAGTTGTACAAATGAAGAGCAAAAGTTAGCAGTACAAGTAGGATACACAATCTTAATGCGTTACAAGCCAGAAGACAATCGTTTATATATCGATTCCAAAACTCCAGAATTTGAAAAATATCATGAATTTTTAGAAAGAGAAGTTCGATATAGATCATTAAGTATTAAAAATAAAGAAATGGCAGCTACTTTATTAGAAGAAAACAGACAAGCTGCAATAAAAAGATACGAATTTTATGAAAGTTTTGTGAAAAAAGAAGATTAAAACTCTTCTTTTTCTTATTTTGTGTTATACTTAATACGGAGTGATGTATATGTTAAAAAAAGGATTAATCGCGGGATTAATAATTCTTACAACTTTTTTATGGGTTCAAAATGTAGAAGCAGAAATCAAAACAGAAACTTTAAAAGAAGCTTGTGAAACAGAAGAACTTACTTGCGATTTTACTGAAGAAGAAGCAGATGATTCATTACCTAATGTATATATTTTTAGAGGTAATGGATGCGGTTATTGTCAAAGACTTTTAACTTTTTTAGCAAGTATTGCTGAGGATTATCAAGACAAAGTAAATTTTGTGGTTTATGAAGTTGCTCAAAATTCAGATAACTGGGATTTTTATGAAAAAGTTGGAGCAAAATTTGGCGATACAATAGAAGGATATCCTTATATGGTTATTGGTAAAAAAGTCTTTAATGGCTATGCTTCTTCCGATAATGAAGAGATTATAAGTGCATTAGATGAATTAGCAGAGTCAGAAGAACCTTATGATGTTCGATCAGAAATTGAAGCCGGTAATCTTGATGAAGTAAAACCGGAAAACTCCGAATCCAATATAGGAGCAGTCATTTCCTTTATTTTTGGAGTGGTAGTTGTTTTAGTTTTATTAATGGGATATACAATAACTAAAAAAGAACCTAGAACTATTAAGAAAACAAAGAAGGCTTAACAAATTCTTTGTTTTTTAAAATTTATTTTAGGAAGAGGAAGTGTAATGAAGAAAAATTGGGATTTAACGTATATTTTTCAAAATAAGGGAAAATGGTTTGAAGAAAAAGAAATTCTTAAAGAAAAAATAAAAATATATGAAGATCATTTAAAAAATTTAACTATGGATACTTTTAAAGAAGTTTTAGAAGAAAAAATTCAAATAGATGAATGGATTGAAAAAATATATTGCTATCCAAAGAGATTTTTAGATGTAAATAATCAAGATAAAGAACATCAAAATATGTTTAATGAAGCTTTACAAATCTATGAACAAATCGTTAGATTATCTCAATTCTTTGAAAAATTTATATTAAAAAATAGCAAAGATATTCAAAAATTTATAGATGAAAACCCATATTATACTCGTTATCTTTCACTATATTTAAGAAAAAAAGATTATCAAGTAAAAAATGAAGAACTTTTTGCATTTTTATATCATGAACAAATAACTTTTCAAGATTTATACCGTAGTTTATCTGAAAATGATCTATCTTTTGGCAATGTAACTAATGAAGAAGGAGAAGAAGTACAATTAACTAAAAAATTATATCAAAGTCTCTTATTGAGTCCGAATGAAGAAATTCGTAAAAATGCTTACGAAGTTTATAATAAAGCCTATCAAAAAATTCAAAATACACTGGCTATTCTATTAAATAAAAAATATGAAATAGAGTTTAGGCAAGCAAAAGCTCAAAATTTTTCTTCCATATTAGCTCAAAAAATGTTTTTGGATGAGTTACCTGAAAATACTATAGAGAATCTAATTAATGTAGCAAATCAAAAGTTAGAAATTTATAAAAAATTTTCAGAATTAAAAAAGCAAGTATTAGGTCTATCAGAAATGCATTTGTATGATGCATCTCTACCGCTTGGAACAGTTTCTAAAATGAAAATAGAATTAGAAAGTGCAATAGAATATGCAAAAGCATCTCTAAATATTTTAGGGAATGATTACGTAAGAAGGATAGATGAAGCTTTTAAAGAAGGCTGGGTAGATGTTTATCCAAAAGAAAATAAAAGAAAAATGACATTTAGTTGTATCTCCTACTGTGGAGTTCCATATGCTTCTTTAAATTATCATGATAATCTAATAAGTGCTAGAAATCTCGTTCATGAATTAGGACATTCTATTCATACATCCTATGCTAAAGAACAAGGGTATCCATATTTTGAATATAGTTTGTTTATCGCCGAAGTCGTTGCGAAAGTAAATGAAATGCTTTTTAATGAATATATGTTAGCTCAAGATTTACCTAAAGAAGAAAAGATTTACTTATTGACAAATATTATTTCATCATTAGGAAATTCCTTATTTAATCAAATGCTATTCACTGAATTTGAAGATGCGATTATAAAAGAAAAAGAAAAAAATCAAACGTTAACAGCCGATGCAATAAATCAAATCTATTTACAAATATTTACTAAGTATAATCAAGAAAGTGTTATTTTAGACGAAATGGTACAATCTTCATGGACAAAAATTCCTCATTTATTCATGAATCGTTCATATTACCTATATCAATATACAATTGGAGCGGCTTTAGCAATTGAAATTGCTCACAAATTAAAAAATGCAAATTTTCAATCAAAATATATCGATTTTTTGAAAATTGGCAATACAAAATCAATTATTGATTCTTTAAAAATGTTAGATATCGATTTAACAAACGATGAATATATAAAATCATCTTATCAATATCTAAATGATCAAATAGAAAAATTGACTAGAATATTAAAATAAAGTATAAAACCTCTTATTTAATGAATACTAATAAAGAGGTTTTTATTATGGCAAAAAAATTAACGAAATATAATCAAAAAAGAAATTTTACCAAAACAAGCGAACCGATAGGAAAAGAAATAAAATCACAAAAAAAACTTCGATTTGTCATTCAACATCACATGGCTAGAAAAGATCATTATGATTTACGTTTAGAATGGAATGGTGTTTTAAAAAGTTGGGCTGTTCCAAAAGGACCTTCCTATAATCCTAAGGACAAAAGGTTAGCAATTCAAGTTGAAGATCATCCCTTATCTTATCGAAATTTTGAAGGTACCATTCCCAAAGGTGAATATGGCGGAGGAACTGTCATGATTTGGGACGAAGGATACTGGGAACCATTAAAAACTGAAAAAGTATCTTTTAAAAACAAACCTATAAAATTTTTCTTAAAAGGGCAAAGATTAAAAGGAAAATGGACTTTGATTCCGATTAAAGAAGACAATTGGTTACTTATTAAAGAAAAAGAAGAAAGAAATTATAAAGATATAAAAAAATATCAAACAAGTATTAGAACAGGAAAAACCATGGAAGAAATAGAAGAGAAAGAAGAGACTGTAAAATTAACCAATCCCGAAAAGGTTATTGATACTTATCCAAAAGTTACTAAAAAAGATATTTTTCACTATTATCAAAAAGTTGCTAAAAGAATGCTTCCATATATCGAAAATCGTATTATAAGCACCATATGTTGTCCAAATGGAATGAAAGGCTCTTGCTTTTATAAAAAGCACTTTACAAATCCCCAACTAAAAAAAATTTTATTATCCAAAACTTCCGATAAGAAAAATGACTATTACTATATAAAGAACATTACAGGCTTATTAAGTGAAGTTCAAATGAATAGTTATGAATTTCATATCTGGGGAAGTACTGTGCCCAAATATAATAAGCCAAATTTAATGATTTTTGATCTAGATCCCGATGAAAAAGTATCTTTAAAAACCTTAAGAAAAGGAGTAAAAGATTTAAAACAAATTTTAGATAGTTTAAATTTAGATTCTTTTTTAAAAACAAGTGGCGGGAAAGGATACCATGTAGTAGTTCCCATCGAGATGAAAACATGGAGATCTTTTAGTAAATTTGCTGAAAATGTAGCAAAACTTATGGAAGAAAAATGGCCAGATAAATATACGAGTAATATTAGAAAGAAGAATCGTCAGAATAAAATTTTTATAGACTGGATTCGAAACACTAAAGGAGCGACTAGTGTAGCACCATATTCAATAAGAATGCGAAAAAACTTGCCAGTATCCATGCCGATTTTTTGGAATGAATTAGATAAAATAAAACCCAATGAAATTACAATGCAAGAAGCTATAAAAAGAGTAAACAGAAAAGATCCGTGGCAAAAGTTACTTGATTTTTTATAAAAATTCCAAGAAAAAAAGCAAAAAAAGTGGTATAATAATTGTACAACGTGTAGCTATTCATGGGCGTAAAACCAGTTGAATAGCTTTTTTATTAAGAGGTGGGGAGTTTCATATGTTAAAAGTTGGAGAATATGTAATTTATCAAGAACAGGTTTGCCAAATTAAAGAACAAAAAATCAATGAATTCACACATTTAGAAAGTTTTATTTTAGTGCCTATGACAGATTCATCTTTAAAAGTTAATGTGCCAATTGATAATCCAAATATTAAAAATTTAATGACCAAACAAGAAATAGAAGATTTACTTGCTAAAATAAAAACTATTCCTTTAATTGAAGTAGATGACAAGTTATTAGAAAGTGAATATAAAAAACTCTTTCACTCTGGAAATAGAGAAGATCTTGTGAAAATCATTAAAACAACTTATAGAAGAAATCAAGCTAGGATAAATAATAACAAAAAAACGAGTGAAAAAGATACACATTATTTTACCTTAGCTGAAAATTTATTGTATTCAGAAATTGCAGCCGTCTTAAAAATTTCTTTAGAAGAAGCTAAAGAATATGTTCTTCAAAACGTTCATAATTAGTTTGTGAGTAAACTAATTTTTTTGGTAAAAATTAGCAAACAAATATTCGCTTTTTATGATATAATATTTTTGGTGAGATCAAATGACTTTAAAAGAAAAATTAGAAATTTTAGCGGACAGTGCTAAATATGATGCTTCTTGTTCTTCAAGCGGTAGTGCTAGAAAAAATAAAAATGGCATAGGTAATGCTTCTGTTTCAGGAATCTGTCATTCGTTTTCATCCGATGGAAGGTGTATATCTTTATTAAAAATTTTAATGACAAACTGTTGCATTTTTGATTGCAAATATTGTGTGAATCGGAGAAGCAATCAAGTGAAACGTGCAATTTTTACACCTGAAGAAATAGCCTCCATAACAATAAATTTTTATAAGAGAAATTATATCGAGGGGTTATTTTTGTCTTCCGGAATTATAAAAAGTCCAGATTATACTATGGAAAAAATGATTGAAACAATTTCTCTTTTAAGAAAGAAATACCACTTTAATGGCTATATTCATGCTAAAGCTATTCCTGGAGCCAGTGAATATTTAATTCAAAAATTGGGATTATTAGTGGATAGGTTAAGTGCCAATATTGAACTTCCGACAGAAAATGGGTTAACTCTTTTAGCCCCAGACAAAAATGCCTCAAAAGTAACCGATATAATGAGGTTTGTCAAAAAGAAAAAAAGCAAAATTTTTACACCCGCTGGACAAAGCACTCAAATGATCATCGGGGCGACGAACGAAACAGATTTAGACATTATGTCCAAAAGTAATAATCTTTATCAAAATTATCAATTAAAAAGAGTTTTTTATTCAGCTTATATTGCTGTAAATAAAGATAAAAATCTACCTAGCATTAAAATGCCTCCTTTAAAAAGAGAAAATCGGTTATATCAAGCCGACTGGTTACTTAGATATTATAATTTTAAAGTAGAAGATTTATTAGAAAAAGAAAATCCAAATTTTAATATTCTTTTAGATCCTAAAGCCGATTGGGCATTAAGACATTTAAAAGAATTTCCAAAAGAAATAAACCAAGCCTCTTATTACGATCTTGTAAAAATACCGGGTATTGGACCAACCTCAGCTAAAAAAATCATTTCTTCAAGACGTTTTTTTACGATTCATTTTAACGATTTAAAAAAAATGGGAATATCTTTAAAAAGAGCCAAATATTTCATTTTATGTGATGGAAAATATTTTGCCAATATTTCATGTTTTCAACAAAGTTTCATTACAAAAAACTTGATTTTAGAAGAAACAGAAACTAAAGAAGAAAGGACCACTCAACAAAGTTTATTTTATGAAGGAAAGTAATTTTATTTATTTGTATAATGGAACCTGGGATGAATTACTAAAAGTGATTTTTTGGCTTTTAAAAGAAAAAAGAAAACCGCTGCAAATCCTTGAAGAAATAAAATACGAAAACAATTTATTAGCAAAACCTTTTAAACCTATTTTGGATCAAAAAGTTTTGATTTTAAAAAAGTATATTCCTAAAGAAATATTAAAAATTTCATATTATGTTTTTTTATCTTCTTCACAAGAAAAAGAATTGATTATCTATTATTTTCTTTTAAATAGTTTGAAATACCATAAAGAAGTCATTTATATGCGAAATTTAAGATGTGTCAATAAAGCTTTAATGATATCTAAAAGAGTTTCTAGAGAAGCCCATAAATGGAAAGGATTTTTAAGATTTAAAGAAATGCAAAACCAATTTCTTTATGCAGAATTCAATGCCGACAACAATATATTAGAGATTTTAGCCAATCACTTTAAAAAAAGATTGCCTAAGGAAAATTGGGTTATAAAAGACGAGAAAAGAGACATATTATGCATATATGATCAAAAAAAATTATATTTTTTAGAAGGAAAAGATATCCAATTAGATTTAAATTATAATAATAAAGAAAAAAACACCGAAGAATTATGGAAGTCTTTCTTTAAAACCATCGCGATAAAAGAACGAGAAAATAGAAAATGCCAACAAAATTTTATGCCAAAAAAATATTGGCAAAATATTTTAGAAATGGAAAGTGAACAATGAAAAAAGTAATAAGTGGAAAAAATTTAGAACAAAAAATGCTTGAAAGTATTGAGATCCTATGTGGAGTAGTTAAAGATTCATTGGGCCCAAAAGGAAATAACGTTTTAATTAATTCATCGGATCGTGAACCATTTATCACAAATGATGGAGTAACAATTGCTCAAAATGTTACAAGCGAAGATATTGTCATCGATACAATACTAGAAATTGCAAAAGAAGCCTCATTAAAAACGAATGAAGTAGTAGGAGATGGTACCACCACAACTCTTGTTTTATTAGAAACTCTTTTAAAAGAAGGAATAAAAGTAACAAAGGAAAAGAAAAATTTATTAAAAAACGAATTCGAAGAAACTTTACAAGAGATTTTAGAAAAATTGACGACTTTTAAACAAGCTCCAACAAAAAAAGATTTTCAAAAAATTGCTATAGTTGCAGCAAATGATGATGAAATAGGGAAGATAGCTACTGAAGTGTTTTTGAAAACAAAAAGTAAAGAAAGCATATTTTTAAAAGAAAGTAAAGATGAGACTACATTTTACGAAAAAATAAATGGATACACATTAGAAACGAGAATTCCAGATGAATATTTTTTACAAAAAGAAAAGATAGAGTTAGAAAATTGTAAAGTTTTCTTCATAGATGAAAAAATCGAAAATTTAGAACAAATAAGTTCACTAGTCAATGAATTTTTAGAATATCAAGAACCAATTCTTCTTTTAACAAAAGGTTATAGTCAAAATGTAAAAGAAAGTTTAGTAAATATGGCTTATCAACAACAAGGAACAATTATATTAGCACAATGGTTTGAATACAAAAATATAGAAGAGGAAATCATTGAAGATATTAAAGCTTTACTAAACGAGGATCAAACTATTTCCAAAGTAAAAATAACTCAAAATCAAATGGTTTTTCATAGCAATCAAAATACTTTAAAAAGAAGAAACATTCTAAAGAAAAGATATATACAAAGTAATGAGGCCTATCAAAAAGAAAATTTAGCCGAAAGAATTGCCAAACTTCATTATGGATTAGCCACGATTTATGTTGGAGCATCAACAACAACTGAAAAAAGAGAAAAAATTATGCGTTATGAAGATGCTCTTTGTGCGTTAGAAATAGCAAAAAAGGGGATAGTGCCAGGAGGAGGAATTTGCTTTTACAAAATAAGTGAAGAATTAGATTCAAATACAGCAGGAGCAAAGATATTAAAAAAAGCTTTGAGTATGCCTTTAAAACAAATTTTAGAAAATGCTTCTCTTCCGCAAGAAGAAATTTTAAAAAAAATAAAACAAGAAAATTTTCAAAAATTATATAATATAAAAACAAATAACTATGAAAACATTTTAAATACTTCAATTATAGAGCCAATAGAAGTAGTAAGTTATGCTCTAAAAAACGCAGTATCAATAGCTTGCATGTTATTATCTATTAATCATTTGATTATTAATGATTTTCAAGAAAATAGAAAATCCTATGATATATAAAAAGATATTAGCCAAAAAACTAATATCTTTAATTTGTAAAAGTGGTGCTGGAAACAGGACTCGAACCTGCGACCTACGCGTTACGAGGGC
>CALVOC010000038.1 GCA_944350145.1 uncultured Bacilli bacterium | reverse complement strand
ATTTGCTGAGCTTATCGCCATGAAAAAATAAGTGAAAAAAATCACTTATTTCTTTGCATGGCTGTAAATAATAACTTCAAAAATGTTTTTTGGAAGAAAAAATTGACATTATAATTATTATAAATCTAAAAAGTTATATTTCGTGCAGTGATTGTATGGTATACTTGAAATATATGATATCTTATTTATAGCCAATAGGAAAAAAAGGCCATATTTTTCTGAAGTGGCGAGGAGGAGTTTGAATGAAAAGAAAAATAAGATATTTATTCATCATGATGGCTTTAGTGTTGACTTTTGGTGTCGTTAAGGTTAACGCGGCTGAAAGTACATTGCCATTTTCTTCTAAGAGTAGTACATTAACTTTTAATACTGCGACTGGTTTTAATTCAAGATTTTATTCTGAATTTTATGATTATGCAATTTTAGAGTTTAATGCTACTGAAGGCTCTCGGGCGACAATTTATTTTAAAGGTTATAACGATTTTCCTTCACATGCTGTTACTTTAGGAAAAACTGTTGATGACCAAAAAATGCATGATTATAATAAAGTATATATTTTACCTAGAATAAGAAATTTTGGAATGCCTACAGACTATACTTCTTATTTTGGAGTAGCAGTAGATAATACATTTATGACTGCTGTTACGAATCCTAATTTTTATTTAGGTTATGGTGTTCAAATTTTAGGTATTAATACTACAGCCCATTTAACGTTCTATAAATTATAGAATTTAAAATCTCTAATGGCCGGAGATTTTTTCCTATTTAAATATAATGTTTGTTATAATGATATTGAAGGTGATTTTGAATGATTGAAGTAAAGAGTTTGTCTAAAAAATTTAAGAATCAAGTGATTTTGAATGATGTAAATTATACTTTTCAAGATACGGGTTTTTATGGATTAGTTGGTGAAAGTGGGGTTGGAAAAACAACTTTCTTAAATTTAATTGGCTTATTGGATCATGATTATTTTGGTAAGATCTATTATGACGGACAATTTATTTCTTCATATTCTGAGAAAAGATTATTTTTAAATAAGAATATTTCTATTTTTAATCAAGAAATTTTGTTAATTGAAAATTTAACTGTTTATGAAAATTTGAATTTATTTTGCAATAAAAGCAAAAAAATTGTAAATTTGTTACAACAATTTGGTTTGATAGATTATATAAATAAAAAAGTATCTGAACTTTCTCAAGGCGAGAAAAAAAGATGTGTTTTTATTAGAACGATTTTAAAACCGGCAAAAATCTATTTGTTTGATGAACCTACTTCCTTTTTGGATGAAGAAAATAGTAAAAAAGTTTTGTCAAAAATTAAGGAATTAAGTAAAACTTCTATGGTTTTAGTTATATCTCATGATCAAAAAATATTGGAAAAATATGTTGATGTTCTACTTTGTTTAAAAGATGCTCAAATAGTTGAAATTTTTTCAAATGAATTTATTTCTTCTACTGTTAAAGATCGTGATTTCAATGAAAATCATTTATTTTTAAAAAGTACTTTTCTTCTTGTTAAGGATCATTTAAAATCTCTTAAGATTAAAAGTGGAATTTCTATTTTTCTCTTAACATTGATTTTCTTTTTAACTTTTTTCGCTTTTGCTCTTAAGGATATTGATATTAATAAAATTCATTATGATAGTCTTGTACATGAAAAAAGTGATGAATTAGAATTACATGTGTCGGATGTTGAAGGTATTTCAGAAGATGAAATGCAATTTTTAGAAGATCATTATCAGATATCTTTAGGAAAAAAATATTATCAAGATGAGGATCTTTTGTATTTAAATTATCAAAATATCGCATTAACTTCTGATGCTCCTGCTTATTACAATAATATTATTTTATCTCAAGAAGTATATTCTATTGAAAATTGGGAGACTATTGATTTATTAATGGGGAAAGTACCTACTAATTCTAATGAAATCATTATTTCCGAATTTGTGGCCAATATGATTTTAAAAAAAGGAATTTTGACTTCAGATCAAACCTATTTTATGCCAAATTCTTTAGAAGAACTTTTAAATTCTCATAAAGAAGTTTTATTTGGTGAAGCTCCTCTTGTTATTGTCGGTATTGAAAAAGACTCTTATCCTATACCAGAATTTTTGTTAGAAAAGAGTTATGATGATTTAAATGATGAAGAGATTCGTTCATTGAATGATTATGTAGCAAGAAATTTTAAAACAAATCATATTTATGTTTTGCCAAGTTTTGAAAGTTATTTATTGAGTTTTGAGAAAGTAGAAGTATCTTTAAATAATATGTTTGTTAAAGTTAGAAATAATCAAGAGTTATGGGAAATTATTGAACGTTATTCGAGCCCTTCTTCTCATTTGGATATTTTAGATATTGTTAGTCAACGAATAGATCTATATACGGGTGTGTTAGAATTTTTAAAAACACTAGGTTTAGTAGTTTTATTATTTATAATTGTCTTTTATTTTTTGAATTTACTTTATTTAACAAAAAATAGTATTGTAAATCATAATGAAGAGATTTGTCTTTTAAAAGAAAATGGTTTTTCTTTAGGGAATATCTTAGTGGTTTTTTGGATTGAAATTCTTTTCTATATCATTTTAGCTATGTTTTTTGGATGGCTGTTTTATATGGGAAGTGAACTATTTATAAATCGTTTTGTTTCTCAGTATTTATGTATTTACTTTTATACTTTGCATTTATCATTCTTTGCTTTGTTAGGGCTTATTTTCTTGCTTTTCTTATCTTATTTTGGTGTTTTAGCCTTTAGTAAAGAAATTAAAAAGAAAAAACTGGTTCGAATTGAAGAATAGTAGTAATGGGGTGTTTTTATGATTGAATTTAGAAATGTTTCTAAATCTTTTAAAGAAAAGAAAATTTTAAATCAAGTTCATTATACTTTTAATGATACTGGTTTTTATGTTCTTTTAGGGGAAAGTGGTGTTGGAAAAACAACTTTTTTAAATATTCTTTCTACTTTAGATCAAGATTATAAAGGCCAAATTTTTTTTAATGAGAAGCTTTTAGATAAAAAAAAGTCATGTAGACAATTTTTAAATCAACAAGTTTCTTATTTTCACCAAGATCATTTATTGTTTAATCATTTAACAGTTATGGAAAATTTGACTTTATTTCATTCTTCTAAATCTACTTCTTTTTCTGTTTGGGAGTTATTAAAAGAGTTTCATTTAGATAAGTTTGCGGATAAAAAAGTGATGCAACTTTCTCAAGGAGAAAAAAGAAGGGTTGCTCTTATTAGAACTCTTTTGAAGCCGGCAAATATTTATTTATTTGATGAACCTACATCATTTTTAGATGATGAAAATAAAAGAAAAGTTTTGGAAAAATTAAAAGCATTAAGTAAAGATTTTTTAGTCATTGTTGTTACACATGATTATGATGTTTTAGAGTATGCCGAGACTGTTTTAAAACTAGAAAATGGGAATTTTACTCTTTTAAAAGAAGCAAAAGAAAAAAAGATACGGGGATGGCAAGCTGTTCGTTATCAAATATCCTTATTAAATAGAAGTAAAATTGCTATTCATCATCTTCTTGATTTTAAAAAGAAAAGTTTTTTTTCTGTTTGTATTTTGTTTTTGACCTTTACCTTTTTATTTCTTAGTTTAGTGATTAAGAATTTTGATATTTATGAAATTGAAGCGAATACTTTAGTAAAAAATAATTCTCAAATCGTTTTTTTTGATAAATCTACATCTTTTTCTAATGAAGAGATAAAATTCCTTTCAAATTCTTTAAATACAGAGATTTTTATAGGAAAAAAGTATTTTGTAAATGATAATTATTTGAATTTTTCTTATGATTATACTACCCCCATTTATTATCGCTATTTAAATGATACTTTTACATTCTATGAAATTACCCCAACTATTTTAGATGATGAAACGGTACTGGGATCTTTACCAACAAAACCAAATGAAATCCTAATTTCTAGTTATTTAGCCGATCTTCTTATATATTATACAGACTATCAGAATTATGAAGATGTTTTACAAAATGGAATTTTGAATTTTGGAGAATATTCTTTTAAAATTTCTGGTATTTATTTGCAGGAAGTTCAAGAATATGATTGTTTTAAGACTATGACAAAACCTCATTTGAATTTAAAAGAATCTGCACTTTATACAGCTTTTTATGAGGAAGTTATGTCTTTTCAAAATATGATTTATGTAGCCAATAATTTTGTTTTGAAAAATGATAATGTTTCTTATACTATGGATCGAGTTTATGTTAAGTTGTCTTCTAAAAAAGAATTCTTAAAAGCTTTTAATACTCATTTAGAAGATATGACTTATCATACAATGTATACGGTTCGTGTTTTAAGTTATCAAAATGAACTTAGTTTTTTATCAATGCTTTTTCAATATATTTCCTTATTTTTTATACTTTTATATATAGTTATAGTTATAAATTATTTATTTAATACAGTTTCTAAATATCATAAAGAAAGGAGATTGTTTACTATAAATGGATTTTCAAGTTTAAAAATTTTTAGTATTTATTTTTTTGAAATTATTTTTTTACAATTTTTTGCGTTACTTTTTAGTTTGTTTTTTGCTTTAGGAATTATGTATTTTATTAATTTAGAAGTTATAAAACAAGTTTTCTTTAATTTTTATCCAATGTTTTTTACATCAAATACTTTGATTCAATTTCTTTTAATTTTTATTGCAGGTACTTTTGTTAGTTTATTATTTCTATTTTTTATATTTAGAAAAAAGTAAAAAGTCAACTATTTTCATTTATTTTTCACATTTTAATAACATATTTGACAAGAAATCTGACTACAATATTCGTGTACTTTGTGATATAATGGTTTAAGATATGGGGTGCTGGTATGATTAAGACTTTTAAAACACTCGATGAACAAATTAAAATATTACAAAGTAAAGGTCTTATTATTTCTGATGAAGAAGAAACTAAAGATATTCTTCTGCGAGAGAATTACTTTTTCATTAGTGGGTATCGTTTACTTTTTATGGAAAGTATGACCAATAAGTTGTTCTTGCCAGGTACAACTTTTGAAGAATTGTATGCTGTTTTCCAATTTGATCGGCATATAAGAAATATTGTTTTTAAAAATCTTTTGATCATTGAAAACAATCTTAAGAGTATTACGGCATATAATTTATCTGGAAAATATGGTATTCAAGAAGAAGATTATTTAAATCCAAAGAATTTTGTTACAGATCGGAAGCGAAAGAAACAAGTAGATGATTTACTTAGAAAGATGAAACGACAGATTCGAGTAAATGGTGGACAACATCAAGCTACTTTGCATTATATTGAAAAGTATGGTTATGTTCCTTTATGGATTGCTGTTAAAGTTTTATCTTTTGGAATTGTTAGTGAATTGTATCAAATTTTGAAACCGGAAGATCAAGTAAATATTGCTAAAGATTTTCATGTTGCTCGTGAACAGTTATCTGTATATTTTCCAATTTTAGCAAATTTTCGTAATTTATGTGCTCACGAAGATATTTTGTATGAACATAAGGCTCAACGCAACATTGAAGACACAAAATACCATGAACTTTTAGGAATTCCTAAAGTAAATGATGAATATATTTATGGAAAGAATGATTTGTTTGCAATTGTTATCATTTTGAAACAATTATTACGAAGAGATGATTTTTTCTTATTTATGAGCGAATTTGAGTATGAAATTCAGATTTTAGCAGATCGATTAAAAACAATTTCAATTGAAAAAGTATTGGATCGTATGGGATTTCCAATTAATTATGGAGAGATGGTGAGGTTATAATGGAAAATCATGAAGAAATAAAAAAAGAAAAAAATACTAGTCAGACTGGAAAGCTTTTTTTAGTTGGTGTTGTCATGTTTTTTGTTGGTGCTATTGGGTTATATGCTTTGATGTATTTTTTCCCGGAGCCTTTTGTAAAAACAATTACTGAGGAAGTAAAAAATGTCAATATCACCGATACTGGTATTGCAGATGCAGTTGAAAAAATATATGATGCAGTAGTAGTAGTTAAAACATATCAAAAAAATCAATTATATGCTACTGGTACTGGATTTGTTTATAAAAAAGATGATAATACTGCATATATTTTGACGAATAATCACGTGATTGAATCTGGAGATGCTATTTATGTAGTGTTTAATGACGGAAGACAAGTTGAAACTCATGTAGAAGGAAAAGATATTTATTCTGATATTGCTGTATTATCTTTAAATGCTGATGAAGTATCTACTGTTGCTAAAATGGGAAGTAGTGAGGACGCAAGAATAGGTGACACAGTATTTACAGTGGGTGCTCCAATCGATTCAGATGCTTATTCAGGAACTGTAACAAGAGGAATTTTATCTGGAAAAAATAGATTAGTTGGTGTTTCTACTCAAAATTCTAATGTTTCAGATATTATGATGAGTGTATTACAAACAGATGCTGCAATTAACTCTGGTAATTCAGGTGGACCTCTTGTAAATGCAAATGGTGAGGTTATAGGTATTACATCTTTAAAGTTATCTTCTAGCGGATCTTTGTCAACTGCAAGTATTGAGGGTATGGGATTTGCTATTCCTATTGAAACTGCTTTAAGTTATGCTGAAAAACTTGAAAAAGGTGCAACAATTGAAAGACCTTCTTTAGGAATCTCTATGACTAATTTAGCAGATGCTATATCTTATCATTTCCCTAGCTTAAATGGCCTTGATGTTGACTATGGAGTTTATGTTGAAAGTGTCGTAGATAATAGTCCAGCTGATAAAGGTGGTATTAAAGCAGGAGATGTTATTACTGAAGTAGATGGTAAAGAAGTTACGAATTTAGCATACTTAAGATATTTATTATATAATCATAGTGTTGGCGATACAATGAAAGTCAAAGTTTATCGTGATGGAGATTATAAAGAATTAAACATTACTTTAGATCAAAAAGCAAGCTAGTTATTTTCTAGCTTGTCTTTTTTTTACTTTTTTTAAAGAAATTTGAGCTTCTACTGGTTTATTTGCTTTAACTATTAAATATGGTTTTAAATTTTCTTTTCGAATGAATGTTTTTCCTAATTCAAGTGTAAGTAAGTCCAAATCTTTTAATATTACTTCATTTTTAAAGGATGGAAAAAATTTTCTTAAATAAAGATATAAATGAAAATTTTCAAGTAAAACGTATTCATTGTCTTTTATTTCTATAAGAATAGCATTACTGTATTTAGGAATTACTTCAAATTCTTTATCTACTTTAGGTCCAGATGGTTTTTCCATGAACTCGTATTTTGTTACTTTATAGACTGGGCCAATAAAAATTTTATTTGCATTCATAAAAAAACTCCTTTCATAGGAGTTTATTATAATATATTTATTTTATTCTTGATCTAAGTATTTTTGTAAAGCTTCAGCAATACCTTCTGCATAACCATCCTTATTATTTAAGATATTTAACAAGTCTTGATAGTTGTCCATATATCCTAATTCAAATAAATAGGATTCGGCTGTATTGTTGGAATCATAGTGTTCATTTTTTTCATATGTTGGGTAATAACGTCCATCATTTGTCGCGTTTGTTGAAACGCCTCCAACTTCTCTTATATAATAATAATATATTGTGTTTGTAGTTTTATTACTTGGCTGAACATCATCTTTGGCAATTTCTTCTTCTGTAAAGAAACGTTGATAAATGCCATCATCTACTTTATATAATTCTTTTGGTGAAGTAGTTGTGTTTGCTTCTTTTGTTATGTTTTCTACTAGTAATTTAGCAAAATCTAAGTTTGTATCGTTGGCAATGTATAATTCCATTCCTTTTAGATAGCTAACTCCACCACTAATTCCAGAAGAATTGTGATGAATTGCAAAATTGAATTTTGAATGCGTATCGTTGGCCATTGTTGCACTGCCATTTTTTTCATAAATTCCTACAACATCTTCTTTAGTTTCTCTTGTCATTGCTACTTTATATCCCATATTTTCTAGGATTTCTTTTAATTTTAAAGAAACTTCTAAGTTAGTATCTGCTTCTGTAATTGTATTTCCACTGTAACAATAACCATAATAATCATCTGGTGTACTTCCATCACTACAAGCGGTTTTTCCAGGATCATTTGCGTGGTGTCCTGGGTCAATTGTAATATCATAAACATCTTCAGGAAGAGTGGTTTCTTTTATGGTAAAACGCAAGGTTGGAATTTCTTCATAAGTGTTCCATTCAATATCGATTTTATTGTTTTTATGATTTTTTGTCAGTGTATAATATTCTAGATTTTCATAATCACTTTTGTTTGTTACAGAATAATATTTGATGATTTCTTGTTGTTCTTCGTCTAAATTTTTTGTTTTAATTACTAAATAATACTGTCCAATAGGTAAATCTTCTAATACCAATCCTTCATTTATGTATTCACTTGTTTTAAAATGATACGTATTGTTTCCTTGTTCTTCTAATTCCCATTCTATAGGAATTTCTGTTTTTCCATCTGTTAAAAGTAAAGTAATTTCATTTGAGGTTTCTGGTAAGCTAAAATTTCCTTCTAAATTCATATGAATACCGTAGATAGCATATTTGTCTATATCTATATATGCTGTAGTTTCGATTTTTTCTAAGAATTCTTTTTCCTTTTCTTTAAATAGTATCTTGTAACCAAAGTATACTATTCCAATTATAAATAGTGTCAAACATAGAGTCAAAAAGCCAGATAAAATTTTTCTTTTCAATTTTTTTCTTTTTTTCATAAGGACCTCATTTCTATGATAAAATAATTATAGCAGAGTTTTTTTATAAACTCAAATTTTGTCGAGAAAAGGATTGAAAATATGAGAAACTTATTTGACTATTTAAACTTTTATGGAAATTATTCTTTTGATGAATGTGCATATAATGAGGTAGATGCTTTAATACTTGCATTGCTTAGTTATGTAAAATTGGAGGGCATTGTTCCTTCTTCTAAAAATGATTTTGTTTTTTTAGAAGAAGCCTGTTATATGTTTTTAAAGAAATATAATGAAAAAAATTTTAAAAAAGAAGATTGGCTTTTTCCCAATTCTTATCATTTGATGCAAGCTTTACAATCTTCTAGTCGTTTTTATCATACAAAGCTTTATTATTTATTCTCTTCAGTTGATTCGAATGGGCAATTCGGGGCTTTAACAATTCGTCTTCCAAATCGTATTACTTATATTTCTTTTGAAGGAACAGATAGTAATGTTGTTGGCTGGAAAGAAGATTTTCAAATTATTTATCAATTTCCCATTTCTTCTCAAATTTTAGCCAAAAATTATTTTGATCAAACTATTAATCTATTTGATCGTAAGATTTATGTAGGCGGACATAGTAAAGGTGGAAATTTGGCTATGTATGCTTATATGTATGGTAAGAATTCCTGGAAGAAAAAAGTGAAAAAAGTATATAATTTTGATGGACCTGGTTTTCTTTCTAGTGTTGCTTATTCAAATCTTTTTTTGGAAATGTGTGATAAGTTAATGATGGTTGTTCCTAAAGAGAGTGTTATCGGAATGATTTTAAGTTGTGGCAATTATAAAGTTGTAAATAGTCATGCGAAAGGCATATTACAGCACGATGGATATACTTGGGAATGCTTTGGAGGAAAATTTATTCCTACAATTTTATCTAGAAAAAGTGAGAAGTTAAAAAATAATTTGCAAGAATATTTAGATAGTATGAGTGAATCTGAAAAAAAGAGTTTTGTAGAAACTTTTTTTGCAGTTTTTGAAAAAACGAAAATTACTAATATTATGCAGTTAAAAGAAGTTAGAATTTCTACATTATTAAACATAATGAAAGAGTTAAAAAATGTTCCTCCTTCTACAAAGAGAAATTTAGTTGCTTTATTAAGAATGCTCATTACTGGAATGAATTAAGTTCATTTTTAAACACCAAA
Source organism: uncultured Bacilli bacterium (assembly GCA_944350145.1). Classification (GTDB taxonomy): domain Bacteria; phylum Bacillota_I; class Bacilli_A; order RF39; family UBA660; genus Ventrenecus. The sequence continues at coordinate 2,258 of CALVOC010000038.1, read as the reverse complement.
AGTAGCCTATAAACATAAATTATGTTAGGAGGGAATGTTTATGGCTAAAAAAATTGTGATTGATGCTGGGCATGGAGGAGAAGATCCTGGAACAAGTGCCAATGGTATTGTAGAAAAAGATTTAACTTTAAAAATTAGCGAATATTTACATAAAAGATTTGATGAATTGGGTATTCCAAATGAGATGACTCGAACGAGTGATGTTACTTTAGGGCCAAGTGAAAGACCTACTAAAGCTCAAAGTTTTTATGGAAATTCTAATGATGTAATTTTGTTATCTAATCATATTAATGCAGGTGGAGGCGATGGAGCTGAAATTATTTATTCACTTAGAAACTCAGATAAGCTTTCTAATTTAATTGCTCAAGAATTTGCTAAATCTGGTCAAAATGTTCGAAAGTATTATCAAAGAAGATTACCATCTGATCCTTCTAAAGATTATTATTATATTTTAAGAGATACTCCGGATAATGAATCACTTATTATAGAATATGGCTTTGCAGATAGTACAGGAGATGATCCTGATTTATTAAAAAATAATTGGGAGGATTTGGCAGAGGCTGTGGTAAGAGCCGTAGCAACTTATGTGGGAGTTCCTTATTCTGGAGGTTCTAGTGCTGGAAATACTTATGTTGTAAAAAGTGGAGATACTTTATGGAGTATCGCTAAAAAATATGGCGTTTCTGTAGATGAATTAAAAGAAAAAAATAATTTAACTAGTAATGCTTTGTCTATTAATCAAATTTTACTAATTCCTACAGAAGGTGAATCTTCAGAAGAAGTTCCTAGTGATTCTTTATATTATACAGTTAAAGCTGGAGATAGTTTGTATGCTATAGCTAATAAGTATGGTATGAGTGTAGAAGAATTAAAGGAATTAAATAATTTAACAAGCAACTTATTAACTATTGGTCAACGTTTACTGATTAAAAAAAGAGAAGATTTAACAGATTCCACTGAAACGTATACTGTTGTTAAAGGGGATAATTTATATCAAATTGCTTTAAAATTTGATACAACTGTTGATGCATTAAAAACTTTGAATGGATTAACTAATAATGTTTTAAGTATTGGACAAGTTCTTAAGATTCCAAGTAGTGATAGTAATGAGATGATTTATACTGTTGTCGCTGGAGATAATCTATATCAAATAGCTCGACGTTTTGGAACTACTGTCCCGGCAATAATGAATCGAAATAATTTGACAACCAATTTATTGAGTATTGGTCAAAAATTGATTATTCCTTAAATGAATTTTAAATAGATATTTTTGTAGAAAGATTGTCTTCTTTTAAAAAAGACAGTTTTTTTATTATAAAAAAAGCATCTTTTTGATGCAAAATTTTAAGAAAATCTTTAATATATTTCATCGCATTCTCCACTGTTTGGTTTATAAAAGCAATGATTTTTATAACGGCCGGCTATAGGTTGACTATACCAGGTTGAAGTACAACTTTGATTGGTTCCTGGAGCATAAAACCATAATGCATGAGTGGCTGGATAATAGTATTCACCTTTTAAAATTCTATCTGCTAATTGTTTCTCTAAAGCCGTTGGGCTTGCTTCAAAAAGTGAACTATTAGTTCCAACAAATTGATTTGGCTGATAAATTACTTCACTTATTGTATTGACATTTTTGAATGTGTAGCAATCTACTAAAGCACGATTTACAACGACGTTTCCGACCATAAGCATTCCAAGATCTCCTTCATTTAATGCTTCAGCTCGCATAATTCGGGCTAATAAGTCTTTTTCTTTTGAGGAATATTCAATTATCATATTATCACCTAACATATTTTATGTAAAAAATACTAGAAATGTCCTTTTTTACGTGATATAATAAAGTTGTTCTTTTATTAGAGGCGTAGTTCAGTTGGTAGAACGTTGGTCTCCAAAACTCTTGTTATGGAGATTGAATATGTTTATTTAACCCTTATAGTCATTGATAAAAATAAAATTTTTATTTTGGCTTGTGGTCAGTATTGGTGGCAAACCTTTCAAGCTATATCGATTAAAAACAATTTAAAACAGATTGAAACTTGTTAAAAAAACAAGTTTTATGATATAATTATTTTGCTTTTAAAGAGCAGATTTAGGGGTGTAATTTAGTGGTAAAATTTTGGTCTCCAAAACCGTTTTCTAGGTCGAGGAGAATCCCTTTAAATTCAATGTATTAGTAAGATACAGGGGATTAGTTAAATGGTATAATAATGGTCTCCAAAACCACTGTTGGGAGTTCGATTCTCTCATCCCCTGCC
>CALVOC010000037.1 GCA_944350145.1 uncultured Bacilli bacterium | reverse complement strand
ATAATGCCCAAACTTCCATTTCTCCGAAACGTTGACCACCGAATTGAGCTTTACCACCCAATGGTTGTTGCGTTACTAATGAGTAAGGTCCAGTGGCTCTTGCATGTAATTTGTCATCTACCATGTGATGTAATTTAACCATGTACATAACACCGACATTGATCTTGTGTTCGAATGGTTCACCTGTACGTCCATTGTAAAGTGTTACTTTTCCATCTTCACTCATTCCTGCTTCACGCATTTCTTCGTGAATATCATCTAAGTTTGCTCCATCGAAAACTGGTGTAGCATAATGAACGCCTAATTTTTTACCAGCCATTCCTAAATGAACTTCTAGAATTTGACCGATATTCATACGAGATGGAACACCTAATGGATTTAACATAACATCTACTGGAGTACCGTCTGGTAAATATGGCATATCTTCTTCTGGTAAAACAAGTGAAATAACACCTTTGTTACCATGACGACCACTCATCTTGTCGCCGACTTGGATTTTACGTTTTTGAATAATGTATACACGAATAATCTTAAAGACACCTGCTGGAAGTTCATCACTATTTTCTTTCGTATATACTTTTACATCATGAACAATACCTGCTGCTCCGTGTTCAACACGTAAAGATGTATCTCTTACTTCACGAGTTTTTTCACCAAAAATTGCATGTAATAATTTCTCTTCACTTGTAAGTTCTTGAACACCTTTTGGTGTAACTTTTCCTACTAAGATGTCGCCTTCTTTTACTTCCGTACCAATTCGAACAATTCCTTCAGAGTCTAAGTTTTTACGTGCTTCTTCTCCAACGTTTGGAATATCTCTAGTAATTTCTTCTGGTCCTAATTTTGTATCACGACATTCAATTTCATAAGTTTCAATATGTAAAGATGTATATACATCGTCTTTTACTAAGTGTTCATTTAAAATAACTGCGTCTTCATAGTTGTATCCGTTGTATGTCATGAACGCAACTGTCATATTTTTTCCTAATGCTAATTCTCCATGATCGGTACTTGGGCCATCGGCAATGACTTGACCGGCTTTAATCTTGTCGCCTTTATGGACTACTGGAACATGATTTGTACAAGCACCGGCATTGTTGCCTTCAAAATTTGCCAAGTAGTAAACATCTTTTCCTTTGGCATTTAAAACGACAATTTTTTTAGCATCCGCATAATCTACTACTCCATCTGCTTTTGCTACTACACTGCTTCCTGCATATTTTGCCGCTACCCATTCTACTCCTGTTCCGACAATTGGAGCTTCAGATTTTAACAATGGTACAGCTTGACGTTGCATGTTTGACCCCATTAAGGTACGGTTGGCATCGTCATAGTTCAAAAATGGAATACAACTTGTCGTAATAGATACAACTTGGCTTGGTGATACGTCCACAAAGTCTACTTTATCTTTGCTAATCATCACGTTGTCGCCATTATAACGAACGATTACTTGATCGTCTATAATTCTATTGTCATCATCTAGGGCAATATTTGCTTGAGAAATATAGTAATCTGTTTCTTCATCGGCAGTCATATAATGAACATCGTCCATTTGTACTTGACCGTTAATTACACGACGATATGGAGTCATGATAAATCCATATTCATTAATTTTGGCGTATCCAGCTAAGGAAGTAATTAATCCTATGTTTTGACCTTCTGGAGATTCAATCGGACAAATACGACCATAGTGGCTAGCATTAACATCACGTACATCCATTCCAGCACGATCACGAGAAAGTCCGCCTGGTCCTAAGCTTGATAAACGTCTTTTATCGGTTAATTCAGCAATTGGGTTGATTTGATCCATGAATTTTGAAAGTTGTGAAGATCCAAAAAATTCTTTTAATACTGCTGTAACTGGACGAATATTAATTAAAGATTTTGGTGTAATATCTTCTGCTTCTTGAGTCGTCATACGTTCACGGATAACTCTTTCCATTCTTGCCATTCCAACTTGGAATTGTTTTTCAATCAATTCACCGACTTGTCTTACACGACGATTTCCTAAGTTATCGATTTCATCTGTACTACCAATGCCACTGTGAAGATTTAAATAGTAATTCACTGAAGCATAAATGTCTGGAATGGTTAAACGACGTTCTTCGGTTGTTTCTACTACTCCAATAATAGGAATAATTTTATCTGGATGATTTTTATCATATACTTTAATTTCTTGAACTTCGTCATATGTATCTAATTCTTCATGAATTAATACTTTATGAATTCCAAAACCATTCTTTAAAGCATCAGACATTTTTTCTAAGATATCTTTTGTAACTACTGTATCTTTAGGTACAACCACATTTCCTTCAGCATCTTTTATGTCTTCGGCTAATTTTGTTCCTACTAAACGATCGCGAACATTTAATTTTTTGTTAAATTTGTAACGTCCAACTTTTGCAAGATCATAGCGGAAATGATCAAAGAAACGCATGATTAATTGATTTTTAGCTGAATCTAATGTTGCTGGTTCTCCTGGACGTAATTTTTCATAGATTTCAATTAATGCTTCATCTATATTTTTCGTACTATCTTTTTCAAAGGTATTTAATAAGTAATCGTTTTCTCCAAATACATTTAAAATATCTTCATTACTTGATAAACCTAATGCTCTTAAAAAAGTTGTAACTGGTACTTTTCTTGTACGATCTATACGCACAAAAATAACATCTCTGGCATCGGTTTCAAATTCAAGCCAAGTACCTTTGTTTGGAATCATCTCTCCACTTAGAATACGACGTCCATTTTTGTCAATTTCTCTTTTAAAATAAACACTAGGACTACGTACCAATTGAGATACGATAACACGTTCAGCTCCATTGATAATAAATGTTCCTGAATCTGTCATTAAAGGCATATCTCCTAGGAAAATTTCTTGCTCTTTTACTTCGCCTGTCTCATGAATAAAAACACGAGCTTGAACTTTTAATGGTGCAGCATAATTCACCATTCTTTCTTTTGCTTCCTTAATAGAATATCTTGGTTCATCAAAAGAATATTCCCCAAAATCTAAGGTAACATTCCCAGTAAAACTTTCCACAGGAAATAATTCGTCAAATACTTCACGAATTCCTTCTTCTAAAAATTTTTGAAAACTTTTCTTTTGAATTTCCAAAAGATCTGTCAACTCCATCGTATTTTTACTTTTTGAAAAACTTCTTCTTGTTCTGTAATCTCCACATTTTTTTAATTTGTAAGCCACGATTTCACCCCATCCAATTTCTATTTTTTGAAAACTCTTTTTAACGTCAAAAAACTAACACGTCACCAATTTATAATTTTAGCAATAAAATAATTAGTTGTCAACGGTTTTCGCACGAACAATATAAAAACCTTTATCTTTTATAATCACCTCATTTGTATATATATCTGAGATCTCTTTCATAATACTTTTGACCCCTTGGTCTTTACGAATTACAAACCAAAGTGTTCCATTTGAATTTAAATAGTTTTTTGCTTCTTTTAAAATTTGTAAAACCACTTTTTTTCCAGCTCGGATTGGTGGATTTGTTACTATCATATCGTATTTTTCAGTAACATTACTATAGATATCACTTAAGTAGGCTCGCCCCTCTACTTTATTTTGTTCTAAATTTTTAGTCGCTAGATGAACGGCTCGTTTGTTGACATCAATTAAATCTACCGGAATGTTTAAGCTTTTTCCTAAAACAATGCCAATGAATCCATATCCACAACCGACATCTAAAAGGTTTTGACATACTGGCTGCTGTTTTAAAATTGTTTCGACTAAAAGCTTGCTTCCATAGTCAATATGATTTTTAGAAAAAACCCCTAAATCACTAAAAAAAGTGAAAACAACTCCATTGTTTTCAAAATCGATTGACCGCATTTCGCTGCGAAGATTTTGATTGTTTGTAAAATAATGTTCCAAGAGATCACCAGTCCAACTAAAGAATAACTTATAACCACTTTAGCAAAAAAAAGAAACGATGTCAATCTTTATCGTTTCTTTTACTTTATAAATTTACATTCTTGACAATTAAGCAATTGTCCAAGTATCATCACTATTTAACTCTGGAGAATTTTCTACAAATGTTGCAGTTTTTGGTACTCCATTATCAGTGAATGTAAAGGTTTCTTTTACTGATACTGGAATAATGAATTGTTTATTAGCAGCATTGTAAGTAATTGCTGGATTAGAAAAATCATCTATATCTCCTTTAGCTTCATAATAAAGAATGCGATCTGTAATGTCTGTATTTGGTCCATCATGATCCACATCATCTTCAGTAAATCTTTCTTTAGTGAATCCGAAGTTTACAGTAATTTGTTTTCCTAATTGAGCAAAATCATAGTTATCTACGTCTTGTCCTTCTAAGTAAACATATACACGAACTTTAGTGATACTATTTGGTGCTAAAGTCATGAATGTTGGACGAGCTGTTCCAGTTAAATTTTTCATTGTATCTGTAAAATATGGATACTCAACTAATTTATAATCATCTTTTTCTTCTGCAGCATCATAAGTAGCATAATCAATTGTATTTGTTGTATAAGTGTTATAAGCAAGTCCATCATAAATATTAACGTTGTCTCCTACAATAATTTCACGACTGATTGCATATGTCGGATAGCTTGTACCATCTTTTATTGTTGTACATGCAGTACCAATATTGTATGAAGCATCAGCTTCTACATCTGTTCCACCAGCTTTTCTTGTATTACAAGCTTTGTTATACCAATTAATAGCATTTTGAACATGGACTGTATCATTTGGTTCCCAGATTTGAGCATTTCGGCAAATTCCTGTTACATAATCAGGATCTGTATCTTCTCCGTCATCTGCACAAGTAATACCTGTAATTCTTGCTTGATCGGTAACATCCGCACTAACACGTCCTAATTGAGCAAATGCTACACGGATTGAGTTTTCAATACCTGTATTTTGTTCTCCTGCTTCGCCAATAGTTACAGCAGAATTTGTTGTTAAGTAAATAGCTTCTTCATTTAATGGGTTATTGTCAACATAATAAGCCTCACCAGATAAGTTTTTAATGAATAAGTCAAATGCTACATAACCATTTCCTTCAATGTATTCAACTCCACCATCATTTGGAGTTACGTTATTATCAACTTGACTTGCTAGTAAACGATATCCACCTGGGGTTGCCGTTAAACTTCCTTTTTCATATAATTTCATTCTTGATGAAGCAGTATCCATGTCTCCAACAGTACTCATAGGTACTAATTTAACACCGTCAATTTGATTGGCATTGTTTGTATATTGTGCAGCATTATCAACATCTAGTTCATAAGTCCAACTTTTACCATCCATTGATAAATAAAGCCCTTCAGTCGTAGCAATTTTGATATCGAAACTTGAAACGTTTACAGTTTTCATTCCGATAAACCATGCATATGTGGAAGCGGCTAAAACCACTCCACATAATACACAGATTACAACTAAATTTCTTATTTTTTTACTTTGTTTTTCGTTATATTTCTTTTTTCCTTTGTTCATGCTAACCTCCTATGGACCTTCTACAACATTTTCAATCGTCCACTTGCCATCTGGTTCTGCTACAGTTGGTGTTTGATATGTTGCCTTTTTAGCAGTTCCATCATCTTCAAATGTGAACTCTAAAACGTCTCTTGGTACACTAAAGACATTAGCATCGAAACTTACAGTATTTGGAACAATATTTGTAACAGCTCCTGTTGCTGTATAATCAGCTTCTCTTACAGATTGAACATCATCTGGTAATTCTGGTCCAGTATGACCCACATCTTCACCATCGAATCTTTCTTTAGTGAATCCAAAATTAACACTAATTTGTTTTCCTAATGAAGCAAAATCGTAATTATCTACGTCTTGTCCTTCAAGGTAAATATAAACACGTACTTTTGTAATACTATTTGGTGCTAGTCTCATAAATTCTGGACGTTCTACACCTTTTTTATTTTTTTCAGTGTCTGTAAATGTATCTACAGCAACTAATTTTCCTTTTGCAGCAGTAGGGCTAATTGAATTTGTCCAGCCATTATATGCTGTTCCATCGTAATTATCTACTTGATCTGTTTCATCAATGACACCACTTACTGCATAAGTTGGATAAGCGGTTCCATTAACAATTGGATCACAAGCTGCTCCAAATGAACCTGGTTTTGTAATGTCAGCTCCTGTTCTCTTTTTACAAGCAGTACTATACCAATTAATTGCATTGTCAACGTGAGCTGTATCATTTGGTTCCCAAATTTGAGCGTCTCTTGTACAAATGCTTGTTACAATTCCACCACCAGCACAACTAATTCCTGTGATTTTAGTGATTTGTTCTTCATAATCATCATCTTCTGCATCTGCTCCTGTCGTAGCTATTACACGACCAATTTGAGCGAATGCTACACGAACTGAATTTTCGATTCCTGTTTTATCTGCATCTGCACCAGCATCTGAAACAATTACTTTTGATTCTGGTGTTAAATAGATTGCTTCTTCATTTTTTAAATCTAGATTTGTATAATATTCATTTCCAGATAAGTTTTTAATAAATAAGTCAAATGCTACATAACCATTTGCTTCAGTTAATCCAGTATTTTCTACTTCACTTGCCATGATTCTATATCCACCTGGACTGGCAGTGAATGAACCTTTTTCATACATGGTTAATCTAGATGAACCTGTATTGATTTTTCCAACTGTACTCATTGGAATTAAACCTTCGCCACCCCAGCTGTTTGTATTTCCATCATAACCAGCTGTTGTAACATTTTCTTCGTTAATTTTTACTGTGTAATCCCAGTCTTCACCATTAAGTGATAGGTAAAGGCCTTCTGTTGCTGCAATTTCGACATCAAACCCCGAAACATTTACTGTTTTCATACCAATAAACCATGCATATGTGGATACTGATATAATTACAGCACATAATGCACAAGCTACTGCCAATTTTTTAACTCGTTTTTCATGCTTGGCATTTCGTTTGTTTTCCATTTTTTACCTCTTTCCTTCCCTTTTTTTCTTGTTTTATTTTAAAGAAAACCGTCTTCCGGAAAATAAAGTACTATGAACAGCTTCTTTTAAAATAAAACCCTATTGTAACAATATCAACTCTACAAAAAAAGAAAGAATTTCTGTTTTAATAAAAAACTCATCAAACTTGTTTAAACAAACTGAAAAATCTTTTTATTCAACATATTTTTCCTTCCTTTTTTCATCCTAACATACTAAAGTCGCCCTCGGATATTCTTTACAATACAATAATATTTTAAAATATCTATTTATAAAAGTCAATGTGAAATGTCGATTTTTGTCGAAATTTTTTTCACAAAAAAAGGACCATTTTCTAGTCCCTTTTATTTTATGGTGTATCTGTAATTTTCCAGCTGTCTTTTCCATCTGCATTACTATATGTTGCTGTTTTATTTGAAGCTCCATCTGTAAATGTGAAGTCTGCTTTATGATCTGCTGGAACAGTAAATTGATGAGCATTTGTATCATATGTAATTGTATCTGGAACAATATTTGTAATAGCTCCTGTTGCTGAATAATCTACTTTTCTTTCTGTAATGTCAGTATCTGGTCCATCATGATCCACATCATCTTCAGTAAATCTTTCTTTAGTGAATCCGAAGTTTACAGTAATTTGTTTTCCTAATTGAGCAAAATCATAGTTATCTACGTCTTGTCCTTCTAAGTAAACATATACACGAACTTTAGTGATACTATTTGGTGCTAAAGTCATGAATGTTGGACGAGCTGTTCCTGTTAAATCTTTTTCAGTATCTGTGAAAGTATCAAGATCTACTAAATATCCATCCTCTATAGATTTTGTATAAGTGTTAAATCTTGCACCATCATATACGTTAACATTTGATCCAACGTTAATTTCTTTTCCTACAACATAACTTTGATAAGCTGTACCGTCTTCAACTGTTGTACATGGAGTTAAAAGATTGTATGAAGCATTGGCTTCAACATCTGTACCACCGCTATTTCTTATATTACATGCTTTTTCATACCAATTAATTGCATTTTGAACATGAGCTGTATCATTTGGTTCCCAAACTTGAGCTGTACGGCAAATTCCAGTTATATAATCAGCATCTGTAGTTTGTCCGTTATTGGCACAAGTAATACCTGTAATTCTTGTTTCATCGGTAACATCGGCACTAACACGTCCTAATTGAGCAAATGCTACACGAATTGAGTTTTCAATACCTGTATTTTCTTCTCCTGCTTCGCCAATAGTTACAGCAGAATTTGTTGTTAAGTAAATAGCTTCTTCATTTAATGGGTTATTGTCAACATAATAAGCCTCACCAGATAAGTTTTTAATGAATAAGTCAAATGCTACATAACCATTTCCTTCAATGTATTCAACTCCACCATCATTTGGAGTTACGTTATTATCAACTTGACTTGCTAGTAAACGATATCCACCTGGGGTTGCCGTTAAACTTCCTTTTTCATATAATTTCATTCTTGATGAAGCAGTATCCATGTCTCCAACAGTACTCATAGGTACTAATTTAACACCGTCAATTTGATTGGCATTGTTTGTATATTGTGCAGCATTATCAACATCTAGTTCATAAGTCCAACTTTTACCATCCATTGATAAATAAAGCCCTTCAGTCGTAGCAATTTTGATATCGAAACTTGAAACGTTTACAGTTTTCATTCCGATAAACCATGCATATGTGGAAGCGGCTAAAACCACTCCACATAGCACACAGATTACGACTAAATTTCTTATTTTTTTACTTTGTTTTTCATTATATTTTTTCTTTTTCATCATAATCCTCCTATACTTCTGTAATATCCCAATGTGCTGCTTCTTCGGTTGTTGCAGTTACATAAGTAGCTTTCTTTAATACAGCATTATCTGTAAATGTGAATTCCATAACTGTTCTTGGAATACTAAATTTACCCTCGCTATAAATTACACTGGCTTCAGAAATATTTTCAACCGTACCAGTTGCTGCATATTCAAGACTTCTTGTTGTTTGAACATCATCTGGTAATTCTGGTCCAGTATGACCTACATCTTCACCATCGAATCTTTCTTTAGTGAATCCAAAATTTACAGTAATTTGTTTTCCTAATTGAGCAAAATCGTAATTATCTACGTCTTGTCCTTCAAGGTAAATATAAACACGTACTTTTGTAATACTATTTGGTGCTAGTCTCATGAATTCTGGACGATCTACACCTTTTTTATTTTTTTCGGTGTCTGTAAATGTATCTACAGCAACCAATTTTCCTTTTTGAGCTGTTGTATCAATTGAACCAGTGTATCCGTTATATTCGGCACCATCATAATTATCAACGCGATCGGTTTCATCAATTACACCACTTACAGCATAAGTTGGATAATGTGTTCCATTTGCAACAGTTCCACAAGCACCTGCATAGGAACTATCTGAAGTAATATCTGCATCTGTTCTCTTTAAGCATGAGGTGTTATACCAGTTGATTGCATTGTCAACGTGAGCTGTATCATTTGGTTCCCAAATTTGAGCATCTCTTGAACAAATGCTTGTTACATCTCCACCACCAGCACAGTTAATACCTGTAATAGTATCTTGATCTTCTGTTGTAGCAATTACACGACCAATTTGAGCAAATGCTACACGAACTGAGTTTTCAATTCCTGTTTTTTCAGCATCTGGAACACCAGCATCGGCAATAGTTACTTTTGACTCTGGTGTCAAATAAATTGCTTCTTCATTTCTTAAATCGAGACCTGCATAATATTCATTTCCAGATAAGTTTTTAATGAATAAGTCGAATGCTACGTATCCTTTTGCTTCACCAGCATCATCGACTCCGTTTTCTACTTGACTTGCCATGATTCTATATCCACCTGGACTAGCAGTGAATGAACCTTTTTCATACATAATTAGTCTTGATGAAGCTGCGTCAATTTTTCCGACACTACTCATCGGAACTAATCCTACACCGCCCCAGCTATTGGTGTTTCCAGCATATACTGTACCAGGATCATCAAAATTGTCTTCATTAATGTTTACTGTGTAATCCCAATCTACACCATTTAAAGATAAAAATAAGCTTTCAGTTGTGGCAATGTTAATATCAAACCCCGAAACATTGACAGTTTTCATACCTATGAACCATGCGTAGGTAGAAACAACTAGAATCATTACACATAAAGTACAAGCAAGAGCTAACTTTTTAATTCGTTTTTCATGCTTGCCGTTTCGTTTGTTTTTCATCTTTTCTTTACTCTTCCCTTCCCACTTTTTCTTTTTTGGTTATTTTTTTTAAAACTTTTCCGGAATTTAGTACTTATTTGGTTTTAAAAAAAATATCTTATTGTAAAATACCGCTTACAATAGATAGAGACACAGATGCCCCGTTGGATATTCTTTACAATACATATTTATTATAAAATTTTCTATTTCTAAAGTCAACGAGATTTGTCGAAACTTGTCGAAAAGTTTTCAAAAAAAAGAAGCAACTTTTAGTTGCTTGGTCCTGTTGATTTAAAATCCATATGCACTTTAAATTCGCCACCTAAAATATTGTCAGTACATTCTAAATCATCGCCGTCAATATAGATTACTAAGGTATATTCATCGATTGCTCCTGGTGTAAAATCTGGTACATATAAAGAAGAAACTAGATTTTCATTTACAAAAGGTGTCGTATTTGGTTCTGGATTGCCATCGTGAGCTAACTTAGCATAAGTAACGGGTTCTTTGTTTCGATACAAACGAATTCTTACTGCATCATCGACATTTTTAATGACATCTTCTATGATGATCTCAGTCCAATATTCGGTAGTTTCTTCAGAAGTGTTTTCAATATAAAAAGTATAAGCTAGATAATTATCTCCATTATGACTTCCTCCACCTAAGGAAGCTATATCTTCAGGAAGCCAATATTCTAAAATTTCATCAAAAACATTAGGAGATGGAGCTAATAATTCTGTTCGAAAAACTTTATATTCCGGATCGTCATAAATAATTAATCCTCTATCAAAATATAAATCTTCTTCTAAATTAATACTAAAATTTCCACGATTATAGATAAAGCCTACTACAAAATAGAAAAGCATTAAGCAAAATAAGATAATTCCTAATGTAATCCAAAAAATTTTTCTTAAACGTTTTTCGTGATGAACTCTTGTAGATACTTTTGTAATTTTTTCTTGCATACTTCGAAAACCTCCAACTACTTTAATAACATTATAGATTTTCTTTAATTTCTTGTCAATCTGCAAAAAAGTTTTTTTAAATATTCCTATAAACTTAATTTAAATGGATTACTTTGTGAACCATTACCAGATACAATTTTTACATTGTTTTTTAAATAAACAGCAGGATGAACTTCATGCGGATCATAACTAGCTGTAGTGCTTAATTGAGCATCGGAAATATAAGTTACAAATCCATTCATAGAATGATATGCATTTAACAACCAATATCTTTGATTTGAAAACATCCAATTATAATCCAAGCAATTTGAATCTATTTCCCCAAATTTTAAATCTAGGCTTAGGCAATAATCTCTAGTAACACTCTCACTATTTCCTGTTGCAAATCCAAAATCACTTGGATAAGCAATGGCTACATTTCCAATCCATTTTATACTATTTGATTCTGGATAAGCATAGTTGCTTCTTTCTCCTTTGTAATAATGATTGACGGTCGATGTGTCTGTAGTGATCGTCGTGCCATAATTCCATAAAGATTTGCTAATATAATTTTTTGCTTCTTCTGTTAGTCCACTATTTGAAAAATCACAATCAGCTAAATATGGCCAAGTGTATTCTATTGATCCTATATAACATTTACCGCTTGTACGATTCCAGTATAATGATCCGCCATTTGTTTGACTTTCATAACCTGGATTTAGCAATCTCATTAAATCTGAAGTTGCTCAATCGGATAATCCCAATCCACCATTCGATGATCCATCAAAAACATAACTACCAATTGATTCATTGCGAACCAATTTTATCTTTGTCTCTTTCTTACCGCTTCCATCATCAATATTGTTCATTACTCCGATGATTCGCCATAGTTCATTATTAAATGAAACATAGTTATTTGGATTGGCTCCAAAATATCTTAGATTGTTATCTGCTGTTTCATCGTAAGCTAATTCTGTTGAATTTAAACTGGCATT
>CALVOC010000036.1 GCA_944350145.1 uncultured Bacilli bacterium | reverse complement strand
AAAAGGTAGAGTACTTAGTGCTTTATCTTTTTTTTGTAAACAAAAAGGGAGCAAAGCTCCCAATAGAAACCGATAAAAGGTAGAGTAATTATACTTTAGTTTTTTAATAAAAAAGATGTAAAGCTTTCATAATATTGATAAAATCAAGAATAAAGATAACGTTAGCTATATTTATGGTTGAAAAGTTACGTCCTATTTTACGTCCTAAAAATATAAATAAAAATAATATATATTATGATTTTTTATGATTATATATACTGTTTGATTTAAAAAAAGTATTTTATGTGTAACGATAATGGCATAAATAAATACTCACACTTTTTTAGAGGAAGGACGACCTTTTTAATGTCCTTCCTCTTTATTATGTGAAATTTTTTTAAAATAAAAAGAATTACCTTTTTATGGTAATTCAGTTGTTTATTCTTTTTCTTCTGTATCTGATTTTGTTTTCCAAGTTGTTTCTCCACAAGTAGTGCAGACATAAGGAACTAGTACATCTTTTCCTTTAGGACATTCTGTGCTCGTTAAATCTACGCATAATAGTCCGGTTTCTTGGTCAATATAAGCACGTCCTTCAACACTTTTTTCTTGACAGTCTTGACAATTATTATTTTTCATAAATTTCCTCCCAAAATTAATATGTTCGAAAGTTGAAGTTTCATACCTATTATCGTATAATACTTTTTGAAGTAGGTGGATTATGAGTTTTAAAATTGGGAATGTTGTAATTAAAAATCCAGTAGTTTTGGCTCCAATGGCGGGTTATTCTAATACAAGTTTTCGTAAGATTATTAAAAGAATGGGAGCTGGACTTATCTATGCAGAGATGGTTAGTGATAAAGCTTTGGCTTACGGAAATGGAAAAACGTTTAAACTTTTGAAAATGAGTGAAGAAGAAAGACCTATTGCTCAACAGATTTTTGGAAGTGATGTAGACACTTTTGTTAAGGCTGCTAAGTTAGTTGAGGAAGTAATGCATCCAGATATTATTGATATTAATATGGGGTGTCCTGTTCCAAAGGTAGCTGTGAGTGCTCAAGCTGGCAGTGCTTTGTTAAAAGATCCTCAGAAAGTGTTTGAAATTGTCTTTGGAGTAGTTCATGCTGTATCTATTCCTGTTACTGTCAAAATTCGGATTGGATGGGATGAAAATTCTAAAAATTGTGTTGAGATTGCTAAAAAATGTGAAGAAGCTGGAGCGAGTGCGATAGCTATTCATGCTCGTACTAGAAAACAAGGGTATTCTGGAAAGGCTGACTGGTCATGGATTAAAAAAGTTAAAGAAGCTGTATCTATTCCTGTTATTGGAAATGGAGATGTTAAAAGCTGTTTTGATGCTAAGAAAATGATGGACGAAACTGGATGTGATGCAGTAATGATTGGACGAGGAGTACTAGGAAATCCTTGGTTAATTCGTGATTGTGTCAATTATTTAACTTGTGGTACTTTGCCTTATAAAGTGTCTTATGAAGAAAAAATTAATATGATGAAAGAGCATTTTACTTTATTAAAAGAAGATAAATCTTTAAAAGAAGCTTTATTAGAGATTCGTTCTAATATCTTGTTTTATTTAAAGGGAATGCCTGGAGGTAAAGAAATTAAGCAGAAAATTTGTGAAACAAAATCTGAGGAAGAAATTTTGAAAATTTTGGATGAATATTTAATCTTTTTAAAAAAAACTCAAGATTGCTAAAATAAAATAGAGAAAAGAACTAAGCCATTGGTTCTTTTTTTGCTTTGGAAATTTGTAACCTAGCCAGAGTAGTATAATGCTAAAACTTGAAAAAATAAGACTAATATATAGAAGAGGATAAAATTTGACAAATGTTAATGCTACAAGGCATCCATCTAAAGAATTTGATAAACTTAAAAATATCATTGTTCTTTTTTTTATTGAAATATGCTGTTTTTCTTTTTGATCTTTTAAGCAAAGGATTCCTAAAATGAAAAATAAAATACTTTTAAGAATAGGTTGATCTATTTGAATTTTAAGTAAAGAAGAAATAAGTAATAATATATATAAAGTTAAGATATAACTTAACCATAATAAAATAAAATTTTTAATAGTTAATTTTTGTTTATTTAATGAAAAGCCAATTAAAAAAGAATCCATACTTGTGGCAATTGCACTTAAAAAAAGCATACGTCTCACCTTTAGTAGTGTATGTCTTCTTTTTTCTTTCGTGTAGGCTTTACTACTTTGAGAATTTTTTTGTACTTTAGTTGTTTGTTTTTTGATCTTTAATTAAAATAATTAAAATAATAAGTACTACTAAATATTCCATATAAACTTTCTAATCTCATACTATCACCCCGATACTCTCAAAGTAAATGCTAACCTAGGGCTAGCATTGTTTATTTTACCATTTTTGACTTTCTATTTTTCTTTTGGGGTGTTTTGGAACTGAAATTTTGTTTTTCATTTAAAATATAAAAAAACCTCGTAAAAACGAGGTAAATTTTCTTAATGGCGCTCAATGTAGGACTCGGACCTACGACCCAACGGTTAACAGCCGTTTGCTCTACCGACTGAGCTAATTGAGCAGTACAACTTGATTATATAGTAATATTATGCAAATTGTCAACAAAAAAATGCATTTTTATGCTATAATTTATTTAGAATGGGGTAGAAAACATGGACTCAAAAGATTTTTTAGATAAGAATTTGGAAAAAGAACAAGATTCTTCCATTGAAACTTTAAATATGAATGACTCTGTTAAGGACTTGCCAACTTCTAAATTTAAATCTATTTTGGATGTGGAAAAACAACAAGAAGAATTACTGAAAAATTATGAAGCTCAAAAAAGTAAGGAAGTAGAAGTTAAAATACCGGATCTATCTAATGATGTACGTATTTTGGAAAAAAAATTGCAAGCAAAAAAACACAGTGTTTCCATTTCCATTGTCATTGTTCTTATTTTAGTTGTAAATATTTTATGGATTGTTGGTGTTCATTTTCTTATTACTCCTAAATATGAAAAGTGTGTTACGCAGAATGAAGAAATAAGTAGGGAAAATCAAGAATTGAAAGAACAAATAGATTCTTTAGTTGCAGAGTAATTTGCAATTCTTTTTTTCTTTTTATATAATTAGATTGTGTGATATGAGTTAGAAAAAATATTTTTTTTCATATATGAATTAAAGAAAATAGAAAGGAATTTTTATGTTAGAATTAAAACATATTAAAAAAAGTTATAAAACTGGAGATTTTGAACAGCAAGCTTTGAAAGATATTCAATTGAAATTTCAAAAAAATGAATTCGTAGCTATTTTGGGACCCAGTGGAAGTGGTAAAACAACTCTTTTAAATATTATTGGTGGATTGGATCGATATGATTCTGGAGATTTAATTATAAATCAAAAGTCTACAAAGAATTTTAAAGATAGTGAATGGGATGCTTATCGAAATAATTGTATTGGCTTTATTTTTCAAAGTTATAATTTGATTAGTCATATGGATGTTTTGAATAATGTAGAAATGGGTATGACACTTTCTGGAGTGTCTAGTAAGGAAAGACGTAAGAAAGCTATTGAAGTTTTGACAAAAGTGGGGTTAAAAGATCATATTCATAAAAAACCTAATCAACTTTCTGGTGGACAAATGCAACGTGTCGCGATTGCTCGTGCTTTGGCGAATGATCCAGATATTATTTTGGCCGATGAACCGACAGGAGCCTTGGATTCTAAGACAAGTGTTCAAATTATGGATCTTATTCAAGAAATTTCTAAGGATAAACTTGTCATTATGGTTACGCATAATCCCGAACTTGCTCATACGTATGCAAATCGTGTCATTGAAATGAAAGATGGAGAAGTGATTAATGATACTGAAAAGGAAGTGAATGGTCATTCTAATGAGGAACAATATCAAATTCGCAAAACTTCTATGAATTTTTTGACAGCTTTACATCTATCTTTGAATAATATTCGTACAAAAAAGGGAAGAACTATTTTGACGGCATTTGCTTCTTCCATTGGAATTATTGGAATAGCTCTGATTCTTAGTTTATCTAATGGTTTTGATCGCCAAATTGATATATTTGAACAGAATACATTAAGTTCTTTGCCAATTATTATTAGTAGACAATCTATGGATTTAAATGAAGAGACTATGAGTCAATTAGAAGAAGATTTTTCTAGTAGCGAAGCGGATTATCCAGATATTGACTATGTCATTCCAGCTAAAACAATGATAGATGAGTATACACATATGAATAATATTACAGATGAGTACATTACTTATATTGAAAAAATGGATCCAGAAAGTGTTGCAGGTATCTCCTATACTTATGCTGTGGGACTTAATTTGCTTCAAAAAATTGATGGAAAAGTAAAACTTTTAGATACTCAAAATTTGTCTATTCAAAGTTTACCTCATACCTTAAGTGATGATGTAGGGAGCGTAGTAGATATGCATTACGATGTTTTAGCAGGTCGCGTTGCTACTTCTAAAGATGAAATTGTATTAGTAGTAGATAGCAAAAATCAAGTGTCTGAAGACATCTTAGAAGCTTTAGGAATTCAAAGTGATGGAAATGTATCTTTTGAAACTTTACTAAATTCTACAATAAAACTTGTATATAATGATGATTATTATGTAAATCATGGCAACTATTATCTTCCTAGTAGTAATTTAGAAAGTGTTTACAATAATGCTAATAATTTAACTTTAAAAGTTGTCGGAATTTTACGATTAAAGAGTGATTTTCCGAGCTATGCTGGAAGTTCTGGAATTTATTATACAAATGATTTATTAAATGATGTTTTGGAAAAAAATTCTACTTCTAAAGTAGTTGAAGCCCAAAAGAAGGCTAATTATAGTGTTTTGTCTGGTGAGATGATTGATACTTCTACTTTAGAAGGAGAGAATACTAAAGAAACTTTATTAGCTTATTTAGGAAATAAATCTGTTCCATATGTGATTCAGATTTATCCAAAAGATTTTGATACTAAAGATCAAATTACTTCTTATTTAGATAGTTATAATGATGGGAAAGACGAAGAAGATAAATTGGTATATATTGACCAAGCAGATTTAATGAGTTCATTATCTAGTAGCATTATGGATGCCATTACGATTGTTTTGGTAGCTTTTAGTTCGATTTCTTTGATTGTTTCTTCTATTATGATTGGAATTATTATGTATATTTCTGTTTTGGAAAGAACAAAAGAAATTGGTATTTTAAGAAGTCTTGGAGCTCGAAAAAAAGATATCTCGCGTGTGTTTAATGCTGAAACATTTATTATTGGACTTACTTCTGGTTTGATTGGAATTTTTATTGCATGGCTTTTATTATTCCCAACAAATTCTCTATTATATAATTTAACTGATTTGGAAAATGTAGCTGTGATGAATCCACTTCATGCTGTCATTTTAATTGTAGTAAGTCTTGCTTTAACGTTAATTGGAGGTTTTATTCCAGCAAAAATTGCTAGTAAAAAAGATCCAGTTATTGCTTTACGTACTGAATAGTTGTTTTTTCGACAATAGGTTTCAAAACTTGTCAAAATCTCGTCTTGAAACTTTTTGGCTAGGCCTTTATAGTAGTAGGCACCAAACACGAAAAGTTTGGTAGAGAATTCCTTAATAATTTTATTTATATAACTACTACCCTATACAATACGCTTTATTTTCTTAGTCAATACACACTTCTATTTTTATTTCTTGGAAAAGGAATTCTCTTTATAGGCAACTTCGGTTGCCTTTTGTTTTTGCTTAGTACTTGACAATGCACAGTAGTTATGTTATTCTTTTAGCAAGAGAGGAGTGATACTATTCATACGCAATTTAAAAAAGGCGTTTTAGAGTTACTCGTCTTAAGTATAGTAAATGAACAAGATATTTATGGATATGAACTTGTATTAAAAGTTCGGGAAGCTGTAGATGTCAATGAAGGAACGATTTATCCGATTTTAAAGAGATTAACGAATGAGGATTTTTTTGAAACGTATTTAGTAGAATCTAAAGAAGGCCCGACACGAAAGTATTATCATATCACGGCTAAAGGAAAAAAAAGATTGCAGGAAGTCTTGGCTGAATGGAAGAAATTTTCAGAAAGTATTCAAAGATTTATGAATGAGAGGGAAAAGCAATGAAAAAAGAAGAATTTTTAAAAAAGTTACGAAAAAGATTAGATATTTTAGAAGAACATGAAGTAGAAGATATCTTATCTGAATATGAAGAATATATTGATGAAAAAATTGAAAATGGTTCAACTGAAGAAGAAGCAGTTTCTTCTTTTGGTGATGTAAATGAACTTGCAGATGAACTTTTAAAAGCTTATAAAGTTAAAGTAGAAAAAAATGATGATCCGATTGGGAATTTTGCTAATAAAGTCATTCAACTTATTGATCAATTAATTAACGATTTTAGTCATAAAAGCCCAAAAGAAATTGTTCGCTTTATTTTAGAGATTATTATAATTTTTTGCTTTATTGGATTGTGTCATATACCTGTTTCTATGTTAGTAGATTTAGGTTCCAATGTTTTTGATATTTTATCTTCTCCTTTAAATAGATTTTTTTATACAATTTGGCGTTTTGTTTTGGAGTTTGCTTATTTTATTTTAGCTATTGTAGTTTTTGTTCGAATTTTTAAAGCTCGATATTTACAAGGGATGCATTTCGATTGTGAAGGAAAAAAAAAGAAAAAAGTATATGTTAAAGAAAAAGAAATAACACTAAAAAAAGAGAATACTTCTTTAAATGAAAAAAGTTTTATTACAAGTTTTAGTGAGTTAATTATTAAAATATGCGTTTTTTTCTTAAAATTTATTGCCATTTGTATTTTGTTTGGTGTTAGTATGTATTTGATTGGCATGAGTGTTATTTTGGTTATTTGCATTTATTTATTGATTCAGGGAGTTACTTATTTTGGCTTTTATTTAGTTATGCTTTCTTTGTTTTTCTTAGGTATTATTTTCTTTAGTATTTTGTTTAATTTTGTTTTAGACCGAAAAAGTCATGGATTACAATTAGCTATATCTTTAATCATTTCTTTTACTTTACTAGGAGTAGGTTGTGGGGTTGCTACTGTTGAAGTGGCAAATACTGAGTTTATTAATTCGCCTCCAAGTGATGTAAATATCGAAACGATGCAAGAAGAGCTAGTAATGAATAAAGATACTGTATTTATTGGAAATATTGGAGATTATAAAGTGGATAATACTTTAGAAAATGTTTTGGTAGAATATCGTTATTATCCTCTTGGAAATAAAATGGCGACTAATATACATAAAGTGGATGATTTTGTTTATTTAGATTGGTCTTTAGAAAAACTTTATTTAAGAAAAGAATTGTTAAATCATATTATTGCAGATTTAAAAAATAAGCAAGTTTATAATTATTACATTGAACCTACAATTGTAATCACGGCTAATGAAGAGAATATTGAAATTATCAAAGAAAATCGTCATAAGTATTATAATGATGTTTCAAATTATTCTTCATGTAATTTTGTACGTACTTACTATGTTGAAATGCTTAAAAAAATAGAAGGTGAAGATACTACTGCAGTTGTATTATCCGAGTTTCAAAGCGATAAACTTGCCACTGTTACCTTAAGTAATACTCTTGCTAAGGATTTAGAAGTTGGTTCTTCATATGAGTTCACATTTAAAACTTATCAAGCGTATATTGATACAGATATTGAAAATGTTTTTGATGAAAATGAAGTGGTCAGTATTAAAAAAACAGATAAAGTAGGTGTAGAACAAATTCAAGAAGATAGTTGTAGTATATTTTATTAAAAGTTTGTCCGTTTATCGGATGAATTTTTTTTGCTTTTATGATAAAATTATTCTAAGGGAGGGTTTTGGTATGGAAACTCTTAATATAGATATGGAAAGTAAAACTTCCGAAATTAGTATGTTAGAAAGATATGGAGAAAATTTAACAGACAAAGAATATATTACAGATCCAGCTATTGCTCGTGATAATGAAATTAAGCAATGTATTTTGACACTTTTAACACCAGAAAAAAGTGCTTTATTGGTAGGTAAGCCAGGTATAGGTAAAACAGCTATCGTTGAAGGATTAGCTTATCGAATTCAAAAAAATATGGTTCCAGATGCCTTGAAAGGCTGGGAAATTATTAAAGTAAATATTACTTCTTTGTTAGGTTCTATTCATGCTGATGGGCAAGAAGAAAGCCGAATTGATTTATTAGTAAAAGAATTAAATCAAAAAGAGAAAACTATTTTATTTATTGATGAAACTCATGTTTTAGTAAACAAAAATACTTCTGAAAATGGTGGAATTGATTTTGCCAATATGTTAAAAGCTGGTTTGGATCGTGGTACTATTAAAATGATTGGTGCTACTACTACTGAAGAGTATGAAACTTATATTTTACGCGATCGGGCTTTTTTAAGACGTTTTCAAAAAATCGATGTATTAGAAACAGATAAACCAACGACTGTTAAAATTTTGATGGGAACTTTGCCTAAATTGGAAAAGCAAATAGGAGTAAAGCTTAATTATTCTGATTTTATTAAAGAAAGAATTATGACATTTATTGTGGAAATGACCGATGAATATAAACGAGTATATGAAGTGGCATCAAGGTATCCTGATATTTGTTTAACGATTCTTTCTAATGCCTTTACTTATGCTTTATATGATAATCAAAAAGAAGTTAAAATGGAGCATATTTATAAAGCTATTTGTAATGCCAAAAATATTTATGAAGATGTTAAGAAAAAGGAAATTGAAAGATTTAAAATTGAATTTAAAGATTTAATTCAAGAAGAAAATGTGAATTTAGATGAAAGGGGATAAAATATGACTAAAGTTCGTGTTTTTCAAATTGGCTGTGGAAAAATGAGTAAATATATAATGCGTTATGTTTATGAAAAGAAAGGAGAAATTGTCGGGGCTTGTGATATAAAAAAAGAATTGATTGGACAAGATATTGGTAAAATTATGGAAAGTGAAAATAAAGATATTTTCATTAGTTCAGTTCATGATTTAGATAGTATGTTAAAAAAAACAAAACCTAATGTCGCTGTTATAACGACTATGAGTGTTTTAAATGATATTTCTTCTTTAGTTCGTACTTGTATATGTAATGGAGTTCATGTTTTGACAACTTGTGAAGAGGCTTTTTTTGCTGAAAATTCTAATCCGATTGTTTATAAAGAATTAGATGCTTTAGCAAAAGCTCATCATGTTACTATTATTGGATGTGGCTATCAAGATATTTTCTGGGGAAATATGATTAGTAATATATGTGCTTCTACGCATCGAATCACAAAGATTAAGGGAAGTAGTTCCTATAATGTCGAGGATTATGGGATTGCTCTAGCAAAGGCCCATGGAGCTGGCTTAACACCACGAGTATTTGATGAAACAATTGCAAGTACTAATGAAATGAGTGAAGAGGAAAGAAAAGAACTCATGAATCAAAAAAGCTTTTTTCCAAGTTATATGTGGAACGTTGTAGGTTGGTTGGCCAAAAAGCTCGGTTTACATATTCTTTCTATGAAACAAAAGTGTATTCCGATTTTGACAGAGGAAAAGATTCATAGTGATACTTTAAACCTTGATTTAGATAGTGGTATGGTTCGGGGCATGAGTGCTGTCGTAAGTGCAGTAACTGAAGAAAATATTTTGCTTGAAGTTGAATGCATTGGAAAAGTCTATACTAAAGATGAGAAAGATAAAAATGAATGGATTGTTTTTGGAGAACCTACTACTCAAGTTTTAAACGATGCACCAGATACTGTGTTGCTTACTTGTGCAGATGTAGTTAATAGAATTCCTCATGTTCTTAAAGCACCTAGTGGATTTCTTTCTACCGCGGATCTTCCTGAACCTGTGTACATTGTGAGTTCCTTTGACAAATATTTATAGTATTCGTTTTTTTATTTGTGGTATACTAAGAATATATTGGAGTAGGTAGTTATGGAAAAGAAGTTTCAATTAGACAAAAAAATATTGATTACTTTAATGATTGTTTTAGGTATTTTAATTCTTATCTTGGGAATTTATTTCTTTTTTGTGCCTAGATTTCGAGTTCAATCGTTTTCTTCCAAAGTAGAAGTTTCATATAATGAAGAATTTAATTATCAAAGTGGCAAGGTTTGTTATGGTACTTTTTTCCATTGTGAAGAAGTAGAAATTAAAGAAGAAGGAACTGTAGATACGTCAAAATTAGGAAGTTATCAAGTTACTTATGTTTTTGAACATCAATCTAAAACTTTTTCTAAAGAACAAGAAGTTTTGGTTGTGGATAATGAAAAACCCGTGATTTCTATTGAAGGAGAAGAACCACTTACTTATTGTGCGAATGGAATTGGTTATGGTTATAAAGTTACTGCGACAGATAATTATGATGGTGATTTAACGGATAAGGTTGTCAGTAAAGTAGAAAACGAAAAAATTCATTTTGAAGTTGTTGATTCTTCCGGAAATAAGTCGGTTTTAGAAAAAAATGGGATTTTAAAGGATGAAGAAAAACCCGTGATTACTTTAAATGGAGAAAGTAGTGTTTTTGTTCCTTTAAATGGTGTTTATGAAGAAAAAAATGCTTCTGCGTATGATAACTGTGATGGAGATCTAACAGTAAATATTACTCTTGAAGGTACGGTTGATACTACTAAAGCTGGGGATTATATGCTTACTTATAAAGTTTTAGATAGCAATAACAATGAAGCTTCGGTAGTTCGTCATGTTTACGTTTATCAATCTTCGGATTATCCTTCATTAGAGGGTAAAAATATTTATTTAACTTTTGACGATGGTCCAGGTGCTTATACTTCTAAGCTTTTGGATGTTTTAAAAAAGTATAACGTTAAGGCAACTTTTTTTGTTACTGACCAAAATTTGACTAAAGGATATGACGATGTTTTAAAACGTGCTTATGATGAAGGACATACAATTGGTTTGCATACAAGTTCTCATAATTATGGGTATATTTATTCTAGTGTGGATGCATATTTTAATGATTTATATGCTATTCAAGATAAAGTAAAAAGGATTACTGGATTTGCTCCGATGATCCTTCGGTTTCCAGGAGGAAGTTCTAATACGATTAGTAAAAGTGCAGATGGAGGAACTCATATTATGAGTCAATTAACTAAGGCAGTTCAGGCTAAAGGGTTTCGATATTTTGATTGGAATGTTGACAGTAAGGATGCAAGCGGTGCAAAAAATGCTGCTCAGGTTGCTTCTAATGTAATCAATTCTTTAGGAAATAAAAATACCTATGTTGTTTTGCAGCATGATATAAAAGAATATAGTGTGGATGCGGTTGAAACAATTATTCAGTTTGGTCTTTCACATGGGTATACTTTTCAAGCTTTGAAAATGGATAGTCCGAGAGTTGAACATACAGTAAACAATTAAAAAACGAATAAGATGCTTATTCGTTTTGAAAGCCATATTCTTTGTACGGGATATGGTTTTTATAATTTTCAATCATAATTTTTCTGGTATCTGCTAAATTTTCTGGCAGTTCATTTATATCAAACCATTTTAGTTCATTACATTTATCTGGCTCCATGATTTTAGGAGTTTCTTGATATTGATCTGCCCAGAAAGTAATTAAAATGTAATCTGCATCTTCAAATTTTGCATGAATCGTCGAACTAAAATGTAGGTTTTCTTTTAAAAGAGTTATTCCGATTTCTTCTTTTGCTTCGCGAATCATAGCATCTTTTACACTTTCATTTTTTTCTAGATGACCAGATGCTGCGACGTCATATTGGCTGCTTAATATTTCCGTGTGGTATCTTTTTTGTAAAAGAACATATTCTTGATTGTTTTCAGTTTTAGTTAAAATAAGGAATGCAGCACAACGAAGGGTAAATCTTTTTTTCATTTATTCCCTATTAATAATTGCTAAAATAATGATTAATATAATCGCGACTACAATTCCGAATATTAAAATATTTAAAACATCTTGAGACATGTATTGAAGAAGAAAATCTTGCATGGTTGTCCATAGATCTTTAAAAAAATCAATAACAGGTTTAAAAAAAATTGTTATATCATCCCATATATTTATTATCATAAAATTCACTTTCTTTCTTAAACATTATAATATATACTTGCAAAAGTAGCAATAATTTGTTACTATACTTATGCATGGCGGAATTGGTGAAGTGGTTAACACACCGGATTGTGGCTCCGGCACGCATGGGTTCGACCCCCATATTTCGCCCCATATTGTAAAAAAGTCGAGAGACTAAAGATAGAAATCGATTCTTATGAGTCGATTTTTTTGTTGTTAGAAAGGAATTGGTAATATTTGGTAATTAAAGAGAA
>CALVOC010000035.1 GCA_944350145.1 uncultured Bacilli bacterium | reverse complement strand
CTATCTTACTCCTATTCAATTTAAAAACATTTACTATATCAAATAAACTGTCTACTTTTTCTTGACTAATGCAAATTCACCTAGTTCATAAATTGTCCCCATTCTTTTCATTGGAATATTTGCTGCAATTTGATTTATTACACTTTCCGGATCTTTTTCATTTGTTTGAATAGCCATTTTTTCTACCATTGGGGTTCTAATATAGCCTGGTAAAATTGCATTTACTCGAATGTTTTTAGAAACTAAATCCGCGGCAAGTCCTTTTGTAAATCCTATTAAAGCAGCTTTTGTTGTTGCATAAGCACATTCTCCGGGATCGGCTACTTTAGGACCAGTAACACTCGATAAATTTATAATGCTTCCTTTTTTCATGTATGGAAGAACTGCCTTTGTAACATTCCACGTTCCTTTAATATTAATATCAAATTGTTTATCTCTTGTTTCATCACTCATGGTTTCAAACGGTTCTAATATACATATACCAGCATTATTTACTAAAATATCGATATTTCCTAATTTATTAGAAATATCTAAAGTAATTGCATCAAGCATTTTACGATCACGAATATCTACTTCATATCCTATAATTGTCTTATCTGGAAATTTACTTTCTAGTTTGCCAAGTGTTTTTCCTAGTTCTTTTGAAGAATCTAATAAAACTACTCTTGCTCCATATTTTAAAAATACTTCGGTTATTCCTAATCCATTTCCCATAGCTCCACCTGTTACGATGGCTAATTTATTTTCTAATTTTTGCATATCTACTCCTCTTTTCTTTTTTTATTATAAACAAAATTTCACAAATTATTTTTCTAAAGTATTTAAATCTTCTTTGTAAGTGAATTTAGAACTTACTAAAATATTTTTTCCATCCTTTTTTTGATAGTCAATTTGAAGTAAATTTATGTTATCAAATAAATTTTTTTCTTTTAATTCTTCATCGGAAATTGTTGTTATCTTTTCATAGTCTGTTAGATTTTTATCTATGCTTCGATAATCCAAAATATAAAGACTATAGATATCTTCTTGTTCATCATAAACCACTTTATTTAAGATAGGATAATAACTAGGATTTCCACCGTCAGCACGTATTCCAACATCATAGAAAGGTCCTTCTATTTTTTCTAGAGATTCTAGTTCTTCACTTGTAATCTCACGATGAAAAAATTGAGTTGATTGCTCTTTTAAATAACTTTCTGGAAGATAAATGAAAGAAGTTGGCCCATCATTATCTTTATATTCTAACACTTCATTTGCAAAACCAGTAAGATTTCCAAAATCTCTTATAAAGTTTATTCTGTTTTTTAAATCTTGAAAGTCTAAAACAACATTTTCTTGAGCATATGTTTTAAATAATGCTCCGATTAGGAAGCCATTTTTTTGAATAAATTCTATTACTTTATCTTTACTTGTTAAGCTTTCTAAAAAGTTATGTCCTGTATTTTCATAAAAGTCAGGATTACGGTAGTCTAAGGCATCGTATTTGGATAAATCTTCTTTATAAATAAATTCACTTTTTAATAGATAAGCTTCATTGTTTTCTATTTGAACGTCTAAAACTAATAAATTTACTTTATCCAATAATCCTAATTCAGCCAATCTTTCATCGCTTATTTCTGAGGTAGTAAAATAGTTTTCTAAAGTTTCTGAAATGCTATGATAATCTAGAAGGTAGATTTTGATTTGATTTGTTTGTTCATCATATACATATTTATTTAAGACTGGATAATAGTTTGGTAATCCTCCATCGATAGGAGCACCTGTATTATAGTAGTCCTCTTCGATTTTGTTTATGTTTTGTAAATCGTTGTCCGTTATCTCTAGGTCAAAAATTTCTTTGCTTTTTTCTTGAATATATTTTTTATTTAAATAAATATTTCTCATTGGTTGCATTCCCGTATTATCTTTGGTGATAAATAGTGAATCTTGATAATCTTGTAACCAAAAAATTTCTCTTATTGCTCCTAATCTATCTTCTACATTTTGAAAATCTAAAGTAACATCATAAGGTCTAAATGTTTGAAACATGCTTGCTAAAAGATCTGATTTTTCTTTTAGTTGATTAGCAATTGTTGTTTCATCTATTTTTTCTTCACTTTCTAAGTAATTTTGATAACTACTACGACATCCTAAAAAAACTACTATAGCAATTAAAATTATTCCTAGTATTGCCTTCCAAGGAAACTGTCTTTTCATGTAAACACCACATCCTAATTCCATAGTAAAGTGATCTTTTAAAAAAAACAAGAAAAAGAATTCATTTGACATTCTACTAGACAAAACCTATAATCTAAAAAAGGTGATTTGATGTTTTTAGAAAAATTGGATCAACAAAATATTGTGCAAATTAGTTGGTTAGGAAAAATGAATGAAGATCCAGAAATTAAGGAATTTTTAGGAAAAATTGATTCTACAACTTATTTAGAGAATTGTTTTATTTAAAAGAGATTGAGAAATCTATTTATATAGGTTTTATTACTTATTCAAATCCAGTTGATACGATAGCTGGCAAGACGATTTCTATTTATTATGCTATCCATCCTAATTATCGTTATCAAGGTTATGGAAGTGTTTTATTAAATCTTTTTATAGAGGAAATGCTTTCTTCTTATTCTGTAGATAAATTTGTTATGAATATAAAAAAAGAAAACCATGCAAGTCAAAGATTGGCTTTGAAATGTGGTTTTCAATGCATTTTTGAAGATGATGAGGATTGGATCTTTTTAAAAGATGGAACAAGAAAAAAAACTCTTTAAACTTCTTTGCTTCTTAATTGTCCACACGCGGCAGAGATTTTACTTCCAAATTCTCTTCTTACAGTAACATTGATTTTTTCTTCTTTTAAGGTTTGATAGAAAAGATCAATGTTTTTCTTTTCACTTTTTTTAAATTCTATATGATTGGTTTCATTATATGGGATTAAATTTACATAAACATTTAAACCTCGAAGAAGATTTGCTAATTCATGAGCATGGAAGGTACTATCGTTTACATTTTTTAAAAGAATGTATTCAATCGTTACTCGGCGATTTGTTTTTGCAATATATTCTTTTATCGCTTCTATAAGATCTGGTAACGGATAACCTTTATTAATAGGCATCAACTTATTTCTTAATTCATTATTTGATGCATGCAAACTAATTGCTAGATTGATTTGAAGGGGTATTTCACTTAGACTTTTCATTTTGGGAATGATTCCACAGGTAGATAATGTTATATGTCTTGCTCCTATCGCGATAGCCTTTGGATGGTTTATAATTTTTATAAAATCTATAACGTTTTCATAATTGTCTAATGGCTCACCAATTCCCATGATTACCACAGAACTAATTCTTTCTTTTATTTCTTTTTCAATTGCTAAAATTTGGCCAACCATTTCATCTGCGGATAAATTTCTTACTTTTTTTAGTCTTCCAGACTCACAAAATTTGCAACCCATATTGCAACCTACTTGAGAGGAAACACAAATGCTTAACCCATAATTATGTCGCATTAAAACAGCTTCTATTTTTTCTCCATCACGAAGCAAAAACAAGAATTTTTCAACATCAACATCTTTTTCTCTTTTAATGATGCTAGGCAGATCTGTTGTAAAATCTTTTTCAAGTCTTTCACGAATTTCTTTTTTTATATTAGTAAAATTAGCAACGTTTTCTTCTCTTTTTTGATAAAGCCATTCAAAAACTTGAGTTGCTTTAAATTTTTTTTCACCAATATTCACAAAATATTTTTCTAAATTTTCTATTGTCATTTGATATAGATTCATTTTCTTCACTTCCTTTTTTATTATCCCATAAAAAAACAAAAGACACAAATCATTCTTTTGACTATTTGTGCCTTATTAAATAATTTACTACA
Source organism: uncultured Bacilli bacterium (assembly GCA_944350145.1). GTDB lineage: Bacteria > Bacillota_I > Bacilli_A > RF39 > UBA660 > Ventrenecus. Next base: position 8,575 of record CALVOC010000035.1, on the reverse strand, counting down.
CCATAAAGTGAGTTTAAATCTTTTTGAGCATTTCTTTTTTCGATTTCATCAATAAGAATTTTTGATGTTTTTATTAATTGTTCTTTACTATAAAGATCTAAGATAGAATCGTTCTTAGCTTGATTTCTAATTACATAAATATCGTTTTCTTTTAAAGATTCATTTCTTTTAGATTCTTCATTACTTTTTTCATTATGATAAACGAAAAATGCTTTTACTAATAATGAATAGATTTCATAAGAATATCCTTTACTTAAACTTTCTTCTAAGATTTCATCTAAATTTTGATAATCTTTGACACTTTCATATAAAGCTTGATTGTATAAAATTGCTTCTTTTTCATCTTTTTCTTGAGTAACATTCGCATTTTTTTCTAGTTTGACAAGACGAGATAAATTAAAATCAAAAAGCAAGTTATTCATATACTCATTTAAACCATTTGTGGCACTTAAAATGCTTTCTGATACTTCTTCTGATAAAACTTCATCTTTTAAGATTAATAAGGCTCCTAAATGATCTTTCACTTTTTGATAGATCTTAGATCTATTTTCATAATCTTCTTTTGTAATTAACCCATTGTTGCTCGTATATAAACGACCAAATAAAATGTCAGCCAATCTTAGACTGTTTGAAAGATTCATCTCTAAATTAAATAAAGCTTCTCTTTTAGCTCGTACATGATCTGCTTTTTTTTGATTTGAATTAAACAAGCCAAGAAATTTTCCAAGTCCATCAAATCTCAAGGCTTTCGTTTTTTCCACTATATACTCATTATGAACTTTTAGATATTTTAAACTCAACTTTTCTAACAATTCTTTTGCTTCTTGATAATTTTGCATAAATTTCAATCCCCCAATATCTCTATAAGCTCGGTAATTGTAGCATAAAAAAAGGAAAATGTCAAATTCGTGTCTAGTTTAACGGATTTGCCATTTTAAAATCTCTTCTTTTTTTACTCCATTTAAATAATCTTTTACATTCATGGCTTTTTTGCCAAATGGCTTTATTTTTGTTAAATAAATGGTTCCATTTTGGCAATCAATACCAATAGCGTCTTTTCTTATTTCTCGTACTTTTTTAGGTGTCGATGCGTCTTTCTCTTCAAAATAAGCTTCTAGAACTTTATATTCTTCTTCGTTTACTAAGATATTTGCTAAAGGAAAAGGATTTAATCCGCGAATTTTATTGATAATATTTTTTCCAGTATCACTAAAATCTAAATGCTCTTCTTCTCTTTTTATATTGTAGCCAAAGGTAACTTCATCTTCATTTTGTTTGAATCTTTTATTGGTTTCATTTATAATGCTTGGCAATGTTTCAATAAGAAGCTCTGCACCTAAAGTGGAAAGTTTTTCATGTAAAGTTCCAACGTTATCTGTCGGTAAAATTTTATATTCTTTTTGAGAAATAATATCGCCGGCATCCATTTTTTCTTCCATATACATAATGGTTACTCCTGTTTTTTCTTCCCCGTTTATTAAACACCAATGAATAGGTGCTCCTCCCCGATATTTTGGAAGTAATGAAGCATGGACATTGATGCATCCAAGTCTTGGATAATCTAGAACTTCTTTTGGAATAATTTGACCATAAGCACAAGTTACTAAAAGATCACATGGTGTATTTAAAATTGTATCATAGTCTTTTCTTATTTTCTCTGGTTGAAAAACAGGAATGTTGTTTTTTAAAGCTATTTCTTTCACAGGACTTTGAGTTAAGATTTGCTTTCTTCCTACCGGCTTATCTGGCTGTGTTACCACTAAAACCACTTGAGTATTTTTAATTAAACTTTCTAATACAGGAACAGAAAACTCTGGTGTTCCCATAAAAATCACTTTGGTTTCTTTCATTTTATCGCCTTCTTATTAAAGAATCTGGATTTTCTTTTAAACTCATTTCCTCATCTAAAGTATTTAAGGAATCTACTAAATTTTGAATATCGTCTTTGCTTAATAAAATCTCGCCTTCCTCATTTACTTTCTCTTTTGGAAGCATTTCTTTTAGATCTTCTTGCCATTTTGGATATCGAATGTATTCAATATTTTCCCAGCTAAGAGTTTCATCTTTTTTATTCTCATCGATACTTAATTGCCATTCTCCTCCAGTTACATTGACATAATTTGGAAGAATTTTATCAGTTTTTAAATTTAAACGATTTGAAATCACAAATTTTTCTTCAATTGGATGCAATACAGAAACATAACGAGCTTCATATACTTCATACACTGCTTCCATACTCTTTTCGTTTACTTTGTTGCCATATGAATCATAATATTTTACAGTTGATGGTAAATGTGGACTTTTTAATACAAAGAAGTAAGGATTTTCTTCTTTTTTTACATCTTTGATAAGCCATAAATCTTCTACCGAAAATACTTTTTTTGCTGCTAGTTCTTCTTTTATTTGGTCCATACTTTCTGAAGCTCCATCGATCCATTCATTTGCTTTTTGATCTGCTTTTATACTAAAATCCACTAATGCATCCCAAGCATTCTTAGCTTTTTCTTTTAAAGCTTCTTTATTTTCATCGCTTGTTAAACGATCAAATAAACTTTCTTCACTTGCAATTTTTACTCCTTGTTCATTTGCATAAGTAACCACGTTGGCACTGCTTACGATAGATACTCCTAAAATGATGCCTCGCATCACATGAAATTTTGCCATTTTTCATCCACTCTTTCTAATAATGGAAATCTATATCCATTGTAACTTTTTTATTTAAAAGAACGAACTCATCTAATTCTTTTATTGTATTTATTAGTTTATCATCAAAACGATATTTTATCAAGATTTCAAAATGATAAATTCCGTTTACTAAAAACATATTTGCTGTAGTTGGACCCAGTAAGATTGTTTCTGGATCTTTATTTTGTTCTAAAAATTCTTTGGCTTTTAAAGCTTCTTTACGAACTGCTGTATAATCTTTGCTTTTAAAAGTCAACAAAACTAAATAATAAAAAGGCGGATATTTTAAAGTTTTACGAATGTTCATTTCATATTTATAAAATTTAAAATATGAATGTTCTTTTACACATTGAAAAATGTAATTTTCTGGCTGAAAGGTTTGTAAAATTACCATACCTTTTTTTTCTTTTCTACCTGCTCGACCACTGGCTTGAGAAAGTAAAGCAAAGGTTCGTTCGTTGCTTTTATAATCGGGAATTTGCAAAGAAGCATCGGCATCTAAGATGCCCATCAATGTAACATTTGGAAAATCTAGGCCTTTACTTATCATTTGGGTGCCTAGTAAGATATCGTATTTATGATTTAAAAAGTCTTCAGTTATTTTTTCTAAAGTTCCTTTGTTGGTTGTACTATCTCTATCCATCCGGACAATTCTTGCAGTTGGAAAAATATTTTCTAAATATTCTTCTAATTTTTCAGTCCCTAATCCATAATAATTTAAAGATTTTTCATGACAATTTGGACAGTATTCATCAATGTATTTTGTATAGCCACAGTAATGGCAACGTAAGTTTTTGGAACTTTTATGATAAGTTAAAGAAATTTCACAATGAGGGCAACGATAAGTAAATCCACAATTTGAACAAGTAATGGTTGTCGAGTGTCCTCTTCTATTTAATAAAAGCATGATTTGTTCATTTTGGTTTAATTTTTCAATGATGGAGCACTCTAATTCTCGACTGATGATCGGATGCCTATTTTTTACTTCCTCAGCCATATCCACTAGGATACATTCTGGCAACACCGCATTTTGAGCACGTTTTTTCATCGGTAAATAGGTATATAATTTTTTATGTGCATGAGCCATCGAATCTAATGTTGGAGTTGCACTTCCTAAAACCAGGGGGCAATGATGGGTTTGACTTCGCTTTTTTAAAACATCTAAAGCAAAATATCTAGGGGAGCTTTCTTGTTTATAAGACTCAGAATGCTCCTCGTCCATAATGATGATTCCTAAATTTGTAAAAGGAGCAAAGGATGCACTTCTAGCTCCAATGCATATGTGAACTTCGCCTTTTAATATTTTTCGCCATTCATCGTATTTTTCTCCATCGGATAAATGGCTGTGCAGTACGGCGATGTCATTCGGAAATCTTTTAGAAAATACACCGACAAATTGAGGAGTTAAACTAATTTCTGGCACTAAAACAATAGCTTCTTTTCCAAGTTTCAATACTTCTTCAATTACACTTAAATATACTTCGGTTTTTCCAGAACCAGTTACTCCATGAAGCAAAAAGATTTCACTTTTTTGTAGGCTTGCGATGATTTTGTCTTTTGCTGATTGTTGTTCTTCATTTAATACTTTTGCAGATTCCCTTTCTTGATTTTTTATTTGATATCGATACACTTCCTCTTTTTCTAGATTTAAAATACCGTTTTTTATAAGAGTGTTTACAGCCGAGGCACTTACTTTATTGGCTTTCGTTTTTAAAACTCTTGTTTCATTTTCAAATAAGGCTAAGACATCTTTTTGAGAAGCTGAGGTTACTTTTTCTAAAGCCTCTTCTAACTCTTCTGTTAAAGATAAATACAGTACTTCTTTTTTATGAATTTGAGTTTTTTTACTTGCTTTTAATGCTTTTGGAAGCATTGCACTGTAACAATTACTAAGACTACTTAAAGTTTTTTCTTGTAAAAACTTTCCTAATTCTAACATTTCTTCATTTAAAACAGGTTCTTCATCTAATATTTCTAGAAGATCTTTTGCTTCCACATCACTGTTATTTTTTAATGCTAAAATATATCCTTCTATTTGTTGAGATCCAAATAAAACCAAAACTCTTTTGCCAACTTCTGCGTCTTCTTCTAAAGTTTTTGGAATATGATAAGTAAAAGTTTTATCTACGTGTTTATTACGAATTTCTACTAAAACATCTGCATACATTTTCATCACTACTGGTAGTATACTACAAAAAAAGGAAAGTTGCATCTCTTTCCTTTTATTTTATTTTTGAACATATCCCTCGCTTTACAAGATAGACATTTTTAGCGACATCCATTAAAGCTTGATCATTATACGAATCTGTATACACTGTATCTATTTTTGCTTTGGGAAATTTTTTTTGAAAGATTTCTACTTTATTTGGGCCAAAATTCAAAAAGTTGATTTTTCCTTTTTCTAAATCAATCTCAGAAGTTATAATGTTTTTGGTATGAAGTTCTTTAAGAATTGGTTCTAATAAAAAAGATGGGCTACAAGTTAAAATAACATCTTTTTTTCCAATTTTTTCAACCATTGATAAATCAATTTTCTTCTTGTTTTTTTGCCAAAATTCTTGAATAGAATCTTGAATAAATTTTTTGTTCTCTAAAAACGCACTTGTAAATTTTTCTAATTCTTTTTGAAATTCTAAGGAATTCATTTTACATTTTTTATATTTTATTAATAATTTCAAAATGCCTGGAATGTATTTTAATAAACTTTTTTTTCTTTTGATAATAAACATTGCGAAATCAAAAGTACTTTCTCCGTGATAAATGGTATTATCAAAATCAAAAACTTGCATTATCTTCTTATCCCCTTTTCTTTTTCTTCAAATATATAATCGAATTGCATTCTAAATTCTCTTTCTAAAATGAGTTTTTCTTCTAATTTTTGTTTTAAAAGTAAAGTTTTTTTCCACATAGTATGATATTCGTTCATTTTTATTTCATGTTTGTATTCGCTTTGTAAGATTTTTTGCATTTTATTAATTTCATCTAATGCTAAAAAAACATCTCCTTCAGTGGTATCTGTACTGTTATAAATTTCCATGACTATTTTAAAAAGGCGACGAAAAGCTACTTGAAATTTGGCTTTCAAGACAGTTTGTTTAAATTTAGGATAGATCACGATGATTTCTTTTACCTCAATATAATCTTTATGATTTCTTAATTTTGGTTTCATTTTTACTCCATTTAAATTTGGCTTTTTCTTTCCTAAACTTTTACTCATACTTTCTTTACGTACTTTATAAGACATATTACCACCCTATTTTTCTAATAAATCACTTCTTCTTTTTTTAGTGTTTAATAAAGCTTGTTCTTCACGCCAAGCTTTGATTTTCGCATGATCCCCGGATAAAAGAATTTCTGGAACTTTTAAACCACGAAAGTCCGCTGGTTTGGTATAGGTCGGATAATCTAGCAAATCATTCATAAAAGAATCCTCCAAATAAGATTCTTCTTTAATCACACCTGGTAAAAGGCGAATTATTGAATCCATGATGGCCATCGCTGGAATTTCTCCACCTGTTAAAACATAATCGCCAATACTAATTTCTTCATCAACAAATTCTCTTATTCGTTCATCATAACCTTCATAATGACCACATACAATTATGAGATGTTTTTCATGACTTAATTCAATGGCTTTTTTTTCTTTAAAAGGAACTCCTTGAGGGCACATAAGTAAGGTTTTGGAGTTTTTGGTTTTTACACTTTCTAAAGCTTCGACGATTGGCTCTGGACGCAAGACCATTCCGGATCCTCCGCCATATGGAGTATCATCTACTTGATGGTTAGATAAATGAGAAAAATCGCGAAAATTAATGATATGAATTTCCACTAATTTTTTTTCGATCGCTCTTTTAATAATCGATTCTTCTAATATTCCTTCAAACATTTTAGGAAAAAGTGTTAAAATATCAATTCTCATAGCATCAGTCCTTCAATATTTTGAGCCAAGATTTGTTTTTTTGACCAATCAATTTTTTGAATAAAATATTCGTTATAAGGAATGAAAAATTTTTTTCTTTTTTTCACTTCTAACAATTTACCACTTTTATTATACAAAACCATGATAACTTTTCCAACTATTTCTTCTTGAAAAACTACATAAAAACCAATTAATTCTTGAAAAAGGAATTCACCTTCTTTTAAATTTAAATCTTCTTTGTCGATATAAATTTTTTGATGGCGAAAGGATTCTATTTCATTAATGTCTGTCAAATGATCAAACCGGATTAAATAAAAGTCTTTATGAGGTCGAATACTCGTGATGAAATGTTTTTGATCGTTTATATAAACAGGCATGTTTTCATGAAGAACTAAATCTTTTCTTTCAAAATCGGTATAACATTTTACTTCACCTTTTAGGCCATGACTTTGTGTGGTATATCCAAAATACAACTTATTCTTCATATTTTTTCCTCTTAGCTAATTCATACATTAAAATAGATGCACTTACCCCAGCATTTAAAGATTCGCAAAGGTTACTCATTGGGATATAGACAAATTTATCACAGTATTTCCGAATTTCTTTATGCATTCCTTTTCCTTCACTTCCAATAATTAAAGCATATTGAGCTGGAACTTGAACGTTTTCAATTAAGTTGCCATTTTGAACATCTGTTCCCAAAATTAAATATTCTTCTTGAATGCTTTTTAAAAATTCTTCTAAGTTTTTTCTTAAAATATTTATATGAAAGATCATTCCTTCGGTACTTCGAATTACTTTCGGATTATAAATATCTACTGAATGTTCACTTAAAACGATTTGTTTAAAGCCAAAGGCTACCGCACTGCGAATAATAGTTCCTAAATTTCCTGGGTCTTGAATGTCATCTAAGCAAAGAACTGGACCATTTTGAAATGTTTCTTCAGGTTTTTTACAAACAGCAATAATGTTTGGTGGGGTTACTTGATCGGTAAGTTTTTTCATAATTTCTTTGCTTACTGTATAAGTTGGAATTCTCGAGTCTTCAATTTCATCGGTAGTAATAATTTCTAATACTAATCCTCTTTTTTTTGCCTCCGTTACTAAATGATCTGTTTCTACTAAAAAAGTTTCTGTTTTATCACGTTCTTTTTTTTCTTTTAAACGAACCCATTTTTTAACTCGAACATTTTTTAATGATTCTATTTTCACTCTCTAAGCCTCCTTCTTGCCTCTTTATATTTAGGATAATATTCACTTACATGAAGCCAGAAACGACTGCTATGATTGGCTTCATAAAAATGACATAATTCATGAATAATAACATAATCCAACAAATCTAAATCTTTTTTTAAAAGTTCGCTATTTAGGGTGATGGTGTTATTTCCACGATTATTGACTCCCCACCTAGTTTTCATTTTACGAATACGAAGCGAAAATCTAGGAATATTGTTAAAATAAGGAACAATTCGATTTACTTCACTTTCAAAAACTCTTAAACACTCTTTTTGATAAAATTTTTCTAAAGTTTTTTCATCCTTAGCTACTACGCAATCTTGCATGAAAGAAACTTCTTTACTCGTTCCATCAAAAATTTTCGTATAAGATTTTCCTAAATACCAAAAAAAGTTTTCTTTGGCTTCTTCTTTTTCTTTATTTTTAACCATTTTTAATAAAGAATCCTCGTTTTTATAAATGATTTTTTCAATCTCTTTTTCACTTACAAAACGATTTGCACTGACACTTATTGTATGACTATCTTTTAAACGCATATAAATATTTTTATTTGGTTTTCTTATGATTTCAACATTAAAAGTTTTATCATCTAGAATTACTTGCATCAAAACCACCTTAGATAAATGATATCACAAAAAAAAGCACTTTGAAAGTGCTATGCAAATGGAAATATTAAGTGTCCGCACATATTATTACCTAAAATGTAAGATTTTATATACTTGATAATATCATGTT
>CALVOC010000034.1 GCA_944350145.1 uncultured Bacilli bacterium | reverse complement strand
ATGCACTGAATTTTCAAAAAACAGGGCAAATTTAATATTTTTTTTATAAAAATGCACTTTTTTTGACAAAAACGCACTTCAAAAAAGTAAAAATGCACTGAATTTTCAAAAAACAGTGCATTTTTTTTAAAATTCGTGTTAAAATATTAACGAAAGGAAGGATCTTTATGAAAGCATTTGAACCTGCAAAATTACCTATAAATTACCCAATAGATAAAGAATTACTTTCGCTTCTCGCGGAAGCCAATGAAAAATTTGGTGAATACAAAACAGCATTAAAAAATTTAGAATTTGATCCTAAATTATTTTTAGATTCAATTCTTTTACAGGAAAGTTTAAAATCTACTCAAATTGAAGGAACACAAATTTCTCAAGATGAATTATACTATTTAAAATATATGCCTCAAAACGATGAAAATAGAGAGATTTACAATCTAAAAAAAGTTATTGATTTTAGTGAATCATTACGAAAAGAAAATTCTAAAATCACTCCTGCTTTTGTTAACCAGCTACATGAAATTTTATTAGACAGTGTGCGTGGAAAAGAAAAAAAACCTGGAACAATAAGAACAATTCAAAATTGGATAGGCCCTAAAGGATGTTCAATAGAAGAAGCTACATACATTCCCCCAGTTCCTGAACAAGTTCCTTCTTTATTAGAAAATTTATTTGATTACATGAATAATTCATACATAGATCCACTTTTTATTAATTTAGCAATTTCACATTCTCAGTTTGAGACAATTCATGCTTATCATGATGGAAATGGAAGACTTGGACGTGCATTAATTGCTATTCAATTATCCTATTTAACAAATGACGTACCAATTCTATTTTTATCTGAAGTAATCGAACTATACAAACCTAGCTATTATAAATTTCTAAATGAAAGTCGAAATGGAAACATGAGTAAATTTATTAAATTTTTTCTCCAATGTATAATCGAGCAATGTAATAATTACATTTATAAAATTTATAAAATCAAACAAATATATAAAAAAGATATGGAACTCGTTAAAAATATTAAAGGAAAAAGTGTATACTTAATTATGCCAAGTATTTTAAAGCAAATAATTTTTACCAAAAAAGATATTGAATTAGATACGAAAATTTCCAGAAACGTTGTGGCTAGAGTAATCGAACAACTAGTCCAATTAGGTATTATAGAACCAGATAATACAGTAGCCAAAAAAGCCTATAAATATAAAGAAATTTATAACGTTTTTATCAATAAATAAAAATGCACTGAATTTTCAAAAAACAGGGCAAATTTAATATTTTTTTTATAAAAATGCACTTTTTTTGACAAAAACGCACCCCAAAAAAGCAAAAATGCACTGAATTTTCAAAAAACAGTGCATTTTTTATTCTTTTATTAAAGATAACTGAACTTTTTCTTTTTCCAAATCAATACCGCAAACATAAACGGTAACAATATCCCCAACACTTAAAATATCATTAGGATTTTTTACAAAGCTTTTGCTCATTTTAGAAATATGAATAAGTCCGTCATCATGAAGTCCAATATCGACAAAAGCTCCAAAACTAGTAACATTTCGAACAGTACCTTTAAGTTCCATTCCTTCTTTTAAATCATGAATAGTAAGTACATCACTTTTAAGCACAATATCCTCTAACTTATCCCGATAATCTTGTCCTGGATGTTTCAATTCATCGACAATATCCTGTAAGGTATATACATCAGTTTGCAATTCAGTTGCCATATTCTTGACATCAACTTTACTTAATGTTTCCTCAAATTCCGGAGTTCCAATTTTTTGAACATCTAAATTCATTGCTTTTAAAAAACGATTCACAAGTTCATAACTTTCAGGATGAATTCTCGTTTTATCTAAAGGATTTTCCCCATCAATAATTCTTAAAAAGCCAATAGATTGTTCATAAACTTTATCGCTAAAACCAGCAAGTTGCTTTACTTCTTCTCGTGAAACAAAAGTTTTCTTTTCTCGAAACTTCAAAATGCTATCAATAGTTTTTTTGGTAAGACCAGAAATATAACTTAATATGCTACTACTTGCAGTATTAATATTTACACCAATTTCATTGACAATTTTAGAAACAGTAAATCCTAAAGCTTCAGCTAATTCTTTTTGATTAACATCATGTTGATATTCACCAACCCCAATGCTTTTCGGATCAATTTTTACAAGCTCCGATAATGGATCTTGAATTCTTCTTCCAATAGAAATAGCACTTCTTTTCTCAACAGTTAAATCTGGAAACTCTTTAATAGCTAAAGGACTTGCCGAATAAACAGAAGCTCCAGCTTCACTAACCAAATTATATAAAACATTCGTACCTTTAATAGCATCCGCAACAAAAGCTTCACTTTCACGAGATGCCGTTCCATTACCAATGGCAATAATTTGAACACCATATTTTTGAATTAAAGAATTTAAGACTTCTTTACTCTTTTCTTTTTCATTCTTTGGCTCATGAGGATAAATTGTCGCGATTTCTAAAACCTGACCATATGGATTTAAAACAGCAAGTTTACAACCAGTTCGAAAAGCTGGATCAAATCCTAACACAATCTTATCTTTAATAGGTTTAGTCATAAGTAAATGCTCTAAATTATCCTGGAAAGTCAAAATAGCTTTACTTTCAGCATTCTCTGTTAAATCAGCACGTATTTCTCTTTCTACACTTGGATAAATCAATCTTTTTAAGGAATCTGAAATAGCCTCTTCTACCTGACTAACTACAAAAGAATCTTTATTTTTAATAATTTTTCCTTTCAAATATTCAAAAATCTTTTCTTTATCAAAATCTAAAGAAACAGTCAAAATCTTTTCATTTTCTCCACGATTCATAGCTAAAATACGATAATGTTTGGCATATTTAATAGGTTCAGAAAAATCATAATACATTTGATAAACCTTTTTTTCATCTTGAGCATTCTTTTTTAACTTGCTTTCTATAGAACCATGATTCCATATTTCTCGTTTGATATACTTTCGATAATATGCATTATCACTAATCCATTCGGCAATGATATATTTAGCTCCCTCTAAAGCTTTTTCTACACCACATTCAAATCCGCTAGCTAACTCTTCTAAATTTCCTCGAGTTGGAAAACTCATAATTTTTTTAGCTAAAGGCTCTAATCCCATTTTAATAGCTTCACTTGCTTTAGTCTTTTTCTTTTCCTTAAATGGTCGATATAAATCTTCTACATCACTTAATTTTTCACAAGCCAAAATAGAAGCACGTAATTCATCTGTCATCATATCTTTTTCTTCAATTAAACGAATGACATCTTCTTTTCTTTTCAACAAATTTTCTAAATAAGTATATTCTTTTTCAATACTTCTTATTTGTTCTTCATCTAAAGATCCCGTTGCTTCTTTCCTATAACGAGCTATAAAAGGAATCGTAGCTCCTTCACTAAGTAAATTTAATACAGCTTCGACTTGAGAAACTTTAATACCTAAATTTTTTGCTAAAACTTCTTTATTATTCATACTTTAAACCACCTTGCTAAGTAAGTATATCATAAGAAAAAAAGATTAGGATTTTTTTCGAATCAATTTTACTTTTTCTTCACATTCCATTAAAAGCTTTCGAACAAAATCTTGATCTTGATCTTTTAAAATCTTTAAAAATCCTTCTAAATATATCTTATAAAATTCCCAACTTTTTAAATCATCGCGATTTTCTACTAAATCTTTATCATATAAAGCTTCCTCTTTAAGTTCTTCTTTAACCTCTTTATAAAAAGCAACATCAGCCAAAGAAATATTTTGATAAATTCTAAATTTTTTGGTAAGAAATCTTTCCATTTCTTGATTTTTTAAAAACAGCAATCCAAAAAACTCTTTAAAATAACCCCGTTCATAAAGTTGAATCAAAAACTCATTTTCAAGAAAAGCCCAAACTTTATCCAAATTTTTATCTAATTCTTCATATAAATAACTTTCATATGGAAAACCTAATCGATTTAATTTAAAAATAAGTTGATCTTGACTAATATTTTTTAAATAAAACTGTGTTAACCAAAAAAACATCTTTGAAAAAGAAGTTAAATCAGAAGTATCTTCATCACTTAAAAAAGTTTGAACAGAATTAGGAAATAAGAAGGATGCAGATTCACGAGTAAAATCTTCTAGTTGATAATTTAAAATACGATGCTTTACAAAATTCTCTATTTTAAAATTATCAAACATATCTAAAATACCAAATGGAAAATAAGTCATATTAGGATATTTATAAATTTGTCTTAAATAAAATTGAAAATTTTGAAAATCTAAAGATTGAATAATCTTCTTTTCTTCTAAAAACAAACGAAATAAATGCTCTTTCACCAAAGGAAAAGAAACATCACTATTCACATCGACCAATTTATGAAAAGAATCCCAAATCTGCATCCCAATTTTTTGCAATTTTTGATCAAAAACATCATAACTTCGAATAGTTTCATAAGAAAAATGAAAAATCTTTTCAGGAAATTTTTGATAATCTAATTCTTCTTCACCATAAAAATAACGATCATCTGGATCTTCTAACATAGAAAAACCAAGAGTATTAAGTAAAGTATTCAATGCATCAAAATGCGGAGTATAAACATTAGCATAATCTATATAAAACAAATAACTTTGAAGTGCATTCCAAACATCTTTAAAATACTTTTTAGGAATACTTTGAAGAATAAGACGAAATAAAGAAAATTTTTGAAGATACGTTTCATCTTCTTTTGAATAAGAAACCAAATCACTATAAATTTCTATTATAATCTTAAAAATCCATTCCAAACTTTGCCCGCTATAAATAAAACCATTAACAATTGTTTCTTCACCATTATAATAAAAAAAAGATAAAACACCTTGATCTTTTTCATTCAAAAACTTTAAACCAATAAGATATTCAAAATCTCGATAATTTAAAAAAGATTGCCAATAATTTCTAAAATATTCATTAGTAGGTAAAGAACGAACTTCTTCTTTTGTTAATGAACTAAATTCTTGAAAACCTAAAAACTCCCAACTATATTGAAGAAGAACAAATACTTGCATTTTAGAGATGGATATATCAAATAATTCAATCATATTAAGTAAATAAAACTTTGAAAAATCATATCCATAATTTTCTTTTATAAAACGATAAATTTCTTGAAAAAGCAAACCATCTTTCTCAATTTTTTTTACAATTTCTTCTTCTTTTTCTAAAAAATCATTAATTAATAAATCATAAACTTCCTTATATTCCTTAGTTTTTAACTTTTGAAGTTTTAAAATTTGTTCACTATACTCAAAAAGTTGTTCCAATTCCTTCATTTAACAAGCCCCCAAAAATAAGATTACTACTATTATAAAATTGATTAAATTAAAACTCAAGAAAAAAATTCTTACCTAAAGTAAGAACTAAAAATATTATAAACTCAAAATGAATGGATTACCTTCAGACCCATCTCCTCCAGTTATTTTAACGTTAGAGCTTAGATATAAGGCGGGGGACACAGCATGACTGCCGTACGCATTGGAGTCGTACACGAACCCATTACTGTAAACAATGAACACGTTGAGCGAAGAACTGGAACGGGAAGTTATGGTCCATTGATAATTTGAACTGTCATATAACCAGTCGTTATTTTTACAATCACTTGAACTATACCAATTCCTTAATTCTGTATTTAAACATATGCCTCTATTGGTTGTTGTTCCTCCACTTGTTGCATATCCATAATCTGAAGGATACATTAAACCTATTTTTCCTATCCATTCTGTTGGTCTTCCATTATATACTGTCGTGCCTCTTTCATAGGTATACCAATGGCTTGCTAATCCATCACTTGAAGTTGTATAACTTGCTGTGCCTCCCAAGTTCCATTTGGCATTACCTATCATTTCTTTATATGGACTTGTTATACTATTTAAATAAGTTCCATTTAATTCTTTTTGCAAACTAGCTTGTGTCCAATCGTTGGTATTATTGCTATCCCAAGCTATCCCCGTATTATAGGGATCATTTCTAATGATTTTTATTCTTGTTTCTTTTTTTCCTGTTCCATCATCGATGTTATTAAATACTCCGATGATTCTCCATAATTCATTATTGAATGATACATAATTATTTGGATTGGCTCCTATATATCTTAGATTGTTATCTGCTGTATCATCATATTTTAATTCGTCTGTTTCTCCTTTGGCTAATATGGTTTCTGTTGCTGTTCGTACACATTCTCCTAACTCTCCTATAATAGTTCCACTAAAAGATTTATCCATGTCTGCTGTTTGATCTTCATCGGTGTTTAAATAAGTAACCGTAAGTGTATAAGTTTCTGTGGTGCTTGCCTTTATACTAGTTCCTAGTAATAATTCTGTTGTTCCACTGTTGGTAGCTGGAAATTGTTTATTATTTACTAAAACGGTTCCATCACTTTTTTCTAATTTAACTACCAAATCCTTTTGATTAATAAAAGTATTACTGGTATTACTCCATAACAAATTAAAACATACATCTATATTATTTGGATTTTGTACAGTAAATCTATATGTAACACTATCACCTGGTATCATAGCATTACTAACTACATTACTTCCTTCGCTCAAAATTAAATTTTCTAATGTATCGGTTTGCCCAGTAGATTCATTATTCTCTCTATTTCCAGTTCCTTCTACTGTTGCTGTAAAATAAGAATATGTTCCTTGATACGTTAAACAAATCATAATCACGAAGGCAGATACTAAAACTACAAATACTTTTTTCTTATCCATAGTTTTCCCTCACTATTCTATTTCTTCTAAAACAATTCTTGCTTGCAAGCTTTTTCCTTGATCCAAAGGATCCAAATGCTGAACTTTTACAGTTAAAACGTAATCGACATACTCTCCAGGTTCTAAAAGATCTCCATCATAAATATTTGTAG
Source organism: uncultured Bacilli bacterium (assembly GCA_944350145.1). GTDB lineage: Bacteria > Bacillota_I > Bacilli_A > RF39 > UBA660 > Ventrenecus. Next base: position 5,626 of record CALVOC010000034.1, on the reverse strand, counting down.
TCTCCTCTGGAAAAACACCACTACTAATCTCAACGGTTTTATTTTCTTTGCTAAAAGAATAAGTAGCACTATCTTTAAAAGCTAAATCATTAAAGACTTCAATAAACTTTAATTGATAAACTCTTTTTTCATCTGTTTCATTTTTCACTTTAATACGTAAAGAGGTTGTACTTCCTTCATGAATATTGGATAAAAGCAAATTACCTGCATTGCCATATTCCACAGTTAAATCTTGTTTTTTCTCGTGAGCATGAGGTGAAAAATGTTGAATATATGTATCATAAACCAAAATCCCAACACTTAAAATAATTAACAAAACTAACCATATTTTTTTTCTTTTTTCTTTCATAGTTCCCTCTTTTAAAAATGTATGTTTTCATGATTCGGTTCACTATACAAATCTTCAAATTTTCCTTTACGTGATTGAATCATCAATCCTAAAATACCTATAATAAACAAAATAAATGAAACAATTTGAGCCACTTTAAAACCACCTAACATTAATGAATCTGTTCGCATAGATTCGATGAAAAAGCGACCAATACTATACCAAATTAAATAAACACAAGTTAATCCACCAACCTTTAAATATTTATAATGTCGAACACAAAGCAAAACAAAAAATCCTAAAACACACCAAATAGATTCATAAAAAAAGGTCGGATGATAATAAATTCCATTAATATTCATTCCATTAATAATAAATTCTGGTATATGCAAATTTTCCAATGTCAATCTAGCAACTGGACCTCCATGAGCCTCCATATTAAAGAAATTCCCCCAACGTCCAATTGCTTGAGCAAGAAGAATTCCAGGAACAGCCATATCAACAATTTTAAAAAGACGAACGTTATACTTACGACAATAGACAATCATCGTGATAAATCCAGCAATCAATCCTCCGTGAATAGCTAGTCCGCCTTCCCAAATCTTAAAAATACTAATTAGATCACTGGCATATTGATTCCAATTAAAAATAACATAATAAGCTCGAGCTCCAATAAAACCAAAAATGATCGTCCAAAAACATAAATTAAATAAAAAATCTTTTGGATAATTCTGTTTTTTACCTTCACGCATCAACAAACTAATCCCGACAATCACAGCAACTAAAAGCAAAACAGAATACCACATGATTTCAAAATTTCCAATTTTAAACATTACTGGATTCATACACTTCCTCCATTCTTTAAAATTATAACATAAAAAAGAGAAATTTCCTATTTTTTTAATAACAAACTTTGCTCCTCAAAAAAATCTTCCAAAACTTTATTTTGATGATTCAAAAAACTTGCTACTTCTTTTAATCTTAATTCATAACGATACAAAACTGGATCATCAATATTTTTAAAAAAACACTGTTGAAACATAAAAATATTGTAATTATCGCATGCTCTTCTTAAAGGACTTGTATCATGAGAATAATAATCTAATCCTAATCCAAAATGCCCTTGACATTCTGTAGAATAAAAAGCTTTTGGAAATTTTTTCTCTAAAATTTTTGTTTCACTTAAATAAATTTCACTTTTTTTCTCACTTTTGAGCAACTCTCTTAATCTTTGAATATCTGAAATTTCTGTTGAAGTAACCACATGGTTACGATATAGAAAAGGAAAATTTTGAGTAGAAGCAATTTTAGCCAATAAATAATTAGCAAAAACCATTAAAGATTCAACAATTTTTTCTGCAGTAGATACCCCGACAATATTGGTATTAGAAACATTCGAACTTGTTCGTTTTAAAGAAGCATAAATTTTATCTATATGTAAATATTTTTCAAAAAAAGGTTTCAATTCCATTAATCCATTTAAAGTAGAAACATAAGCGGGATCATCTTTTTCTGTTTTAATAACCTCGCTACAATGTTCATAGGTATCATTTTTTCCAATAAAAGCATTTTCTGACTTAATAGAATAAGAAATAAGTTCATAATTAGTTTGAGAAATATCAACATAAATACTAAAAACTTTTCGAACATGTTTTTCTTTTAAATTAAATAAATCTTTAGATAAACAACTTGGAAACATTGGAATAGGAGGATCTGTATAAACTGTAACACATCTTTTAGTTGCTTCTTTTAAAAGCAAACTATCATATGAAATATAAGCCATAGGATTAGCAATATGAATTCCTACTCGATAAAAATCAGTAAATTCCTGACAACTAAAGCCATCATCTAATTCTAAAGCATCCCCGCCATCTACTGTATAAATAATAGGCATACCAGATCGATATCCAACTTCCCGATTCTTTAAAACACACAACTCACTTTCCTTTTGAACTGGAATAGAAAACTTTTTAGGCAGATGATATTGATAAGTTAATTCTTCTAGCGAAGTCGTTAATATATCCGTATGAGGTTCATCCAACAACCATAACTCTTTTTCTTTTAACAAGAAAACCAACCATTTCTGAATAAAGTAAGTATATCTTTCCTCTTTTTCTCCCAAAAAAGAATGATTGTTCAAAGCATTTTTAAAAATATCTTCTAAAATTTGAATCTCCTTTAAAAAAATCCTTTCCTTTCCATTATTAAATAAAACCTGTAAAACACGATCATAATAAATAAGTTCATCTAAATAATCATAATTTTTCAAAATATGTTTTTTTAATACTTCCAAATATTTCTCTACAATACTTAATAATAAAGAAAAAGCTTTTTGATCCAAAAAATTAATTTGATGAGGATTTTCTACAATAATTCTTTCCAATACTTCTAAATTTTGAATATGAAAAATCAAGTGCTTTAATAAATCTAATTTCGTTTCATCATATTTATAATCTAAAGCATTCGCAAGTTCCAAAGAAAGAACATCAAACTTTCCCATCATTTTCTTTAAAAAAGGATTTTCTTTATCTTTTAATAACAATTTTCGAATAGATAACCGAAGCATTTGAAATCTTTTATAAGCCTCTTTTTTATGTTTAAAAGCTTTATACTTAGCAATCAACAAAAGTGGAAATGCACCAAATAAATATTCATAAGATTTTTCAAAATCAAAATGTTCAAATTCTTCTTCAAACAACTCTAAAACAGGAAAAAATTTTTCTTCTACAGAAAGAGATTTTAAAAACTCACGATCATTTTCTTTAAATTTTTGAACAAGCTCATATACTTCCATAATCTCACCACTTTAAGTATAAAAGATAAAAGAAAAAAAAGATAGCCTAAACTACCTTTCTAAATATTTTTTTAACCATTGTCCCGTATAAGATTCTTTTACTTTACTTACAGCTTCAGGTGTTCCAGTCGCAACAACAGTTCCGCCGCCACTACCACCATCTGGACCTAAATCAATAATATGATCTGCAACTTTAATTACATCCAAATTATGTTCAATAACTACAACAGTATCCCCATTGTCGACAATTCGATTTAGAATAACCAACAACTTTTTTATGTCTTCTGAATGCAATCCAGTAGTAGGTTCATCCAAGATAAATAAACTCTTGCCAGTAGGTTTCTTTTGAAGTTCCTTAGCGAGTTTTACTCTACCAGCTTCACCACCAGACAAAGTTGGAGCACTTTGGCCAAGTTCGATATAAGAAAGGCCAACATCCATTAAAATGTCTACTTTTCGTTTAATCTTTGGAACATTTTCAAAAAATTTCGCAGCCTCATTTACTCGCATATGTAAAACATCACTAATATTTTTTCCTTTATAAGTAATAGCTAAAGTTTCTTTATTATATCTCTTTCCATGACACACATCACAAGGAACATATACGTCTGGCAAAAAGTGCATTTCAATCTTTTTAACTCCATCACCCCAGCAAGCTTCACAACGACCACCTTTTACATTAAAAGAAAATCTTCCTTTATCATAGCCATGCATTTTAGCTTCCTTGGTATTAGCAAATAAATCACGAATATCATCAAATAAGCCTATATAAGTAGCTGGATTACTACGAGGTGTTCTTCCAATCGCGTCTTGACTAATCATAACAACTTTATCGATATTTTCTAATCCCCGAACTTCTTTACATTTACCAGGAATTTCTTTTGATCGATACAAATAATTAGCCACAGTTTTATATAAAATCTCATTTACCAAAGTACTTTTACCACTTCCAGAAACACCCGTAACACATATAAATTTACCCAATGGAAATTTTACAGAAATTTTCTTTAAATTATTTTCTTCAGCTTTAACAACTTCCAAATATTTACCATTTCCTTTACGTCGTTTCTTAGGAACTTCAATTTTTTCTTTTCCACTTAAATAACGACCTGTCAAACTCTTTTCATTTTTCATAACTTCCTCAGGTGTTCCAGTTGCAACAACAGTTCCGCCTTCAGTTCCAGCACCAGGACCAATTTCTACTAAATAATCAGCAGCTCGCATAGTGTCCTCATCATGTTCAACAACAATTAAAGTATTTCCTAAATCTCGCATTTCTTCTAAAGATTTTATGAGTTTTTCATTATCTTTTTGATGCAATCCAATACTTGGTTCATCCAAAACATATAAAACTCCAGACAATTTACTACCAATTTGAGTAGCCAAACGAATACGTTGAGATTCTCCACCAGACAAAGTTCCAGCCTTACGATGTAAAGTCAAATATTCAAGTCCAACATTAACTAAAAATGACAAACGATTATCAATTTCAGTTAATAAAAGTCGACTAATATTTTCTTGCTCATTAGTAAGTTTTAATCCTCGTAAAAAATCACGCAAATCTCGAATACTCATCATAGTCATATCATAGATATTTTTTCCTTGAATATAAATAGATAAAACACTATCCTGAAGTCTCGTACCATGACAAACTGGGCAATCCATTTCAACCATAAAACCTTCAAGCCATTCCCGAATCCAAGCACTAGTCGTTTCCATATAACGACGTTCCAAATTTGGAATAACACCTTCATAATAATCATTTGTATAACGAACATTTCCAGTTTTAGAAACATATTTAATTTCTACTGGATCTTTAGTACCAAATAAAATATTTTCAAATTTATCTCTAGGAATATCTTTAATAGGCATATTCATATCAATGCCATATTGTTCACATACAGCTTGAATAGTTTGATTATGAATATTATTATCCAAATTATAAGCAACGATAGCCCCTTCATTCAAGCTTTTATTTTTATCAGGTATAATTAAATCTTCACTAATTTTAAGTTTTGTACCCAACCCTTTGCATTCTGGACAAGCACCATAAGGACTATTAAAAGAAAAGAGTCTAGGTTCCAATTCAGGAATAGAAAAATTACACTTCACACAAGCATAATTTTCACTCATTAAAATTTCTTCTCCACCAATCACATGAAATAAAACTTTTCCTCCAGCCAATTTTGTACTTGTTTCAATAGATTCAAAAATTCGACTTCTTTCACTTTCTTTTACAACGACACGATCAACTACAACTTCAATATTATGCTTTTTATTTTTTTCCAAACGAAACTCTTCTTCTAAACCATGTACTTCACCATCAATACGAACTCTAGAATACCCATCTTTTCTTAAATCTTCAAAAAGATCTTTCTGAGTACCTTTCTCTCCATGAACAACAGGAGCTAAAATTTCTAGCTTAGTTCCTTCTTCAAATTCCATGATTTTATTTGTCATTTCTTCAATACTTTGACTTTTAATCGGAATATGATGATTAGGAC
>CALVOC010000033.1 GCA_944350145.1 uncultured Bacilli bacterium | reverse complement strand
TTTTGTGTTTTAGGATCCTGTGTAATTTAGGAAGTTGAAAACTGAAAAATACTGAATTTTACGAAGATTTTAGTTTTAGGATCCTGTGTAATTTAGGAAGTTGAAAACTAAAATAATTGATAAAATAGAACAACTTGAGTTTTAGGATCCTGTGTAATTTAGGAAGTTGAAAACTAAAATAAACGATAAAATAGAGCAACTGGAGTTTTAGGATCCTGTGTAATTTAGGAAGTTGAAAACTCAAGTTAATGGAACTTATACGTCAACATTGTTTTAGGATCCTGTGTAATTTAGGAAGTTGAAAACTTTTGTTTGAAGGAAATTCTAGCGGAAATAGTTTTAGGATCCTGTGTAATTTAGGAAGTTGAAAACCATTTTGAGTTTGAACATCACTTAATATACGTTTTAGGATCCTGTGTAATTTAGGAAGTTGAAAACTGGATGATAAAGTCGACCAAAATGTTGTTGGTTTTAGGATCCTGTGTAATTTAGGAAGTTGAAAACTGCTAGTGATGGAAGTTCAAATACAGCTTAGTTTTAGGATCCTGTGTAATTTAGGAAGTTGAAAACTTTGTTTTCATTTCCCTCATCCTTTCTCTAGTTTTAGGATCCTGTGTAATTTAGGAAGTTGAAAACTAAGTATAACAACGATCAAAACTATAATGTGTTTTAGGATCCTGTGTAATTTAGGAAGTTGAAAACGGAATTAATAAATGAAAGAAATTAAAATGAGTTTTAGGATCCTGTGTAATTTAGGAAGTTGAAAACTTAAAGTAGGAGATAAGGTTATTGTTAGTGGGTTTTAGGATCCTGTGTAATTTAGGAAGTTGAAAACTTTAGGAGATATAAAAACATATAAACTAGAGTTTTAGGATCCTGTGTAATTTAGGAAGTTGAAAACACCTAATTTGAATGACATTTTAAATGCAAAGTTTTAGGATCCTGTGTAATTTAGGAAGTTGAAAACTTTCTTATTTGCTATTTTTTATATGTTTTTGTTTTAGGATCCTGTGTAATTTAGGAAGTTGAAAACTGTAAAGTGGTAGCGACCCCTATATATCGCGTTTTAGGATCCTGTGTAATTTAGGAAGTTGAAAACTAGCTTTGTGTTCCTAAATAAAAAAGCAACGTTTTAGGATCCTGCGTAATTTATTAAAAATTTTTTTGAATTTTACTTGATTGTGGTAATTTTCTTAATAATTTGCTTTCAAGCTTTTTTTCCTTTATAATAGATTCATGAGGTGATAAAGCATGAATCTTTTTATATGTTATCCAAAGTGTAGTACTTGTCAAAAAGCAAGAAATTTTTTAGAAAATCATCATATCAAATTTCAAGAACGAGATATTAAGCTTGATAATCCTACTGGTGAAGAATTGAAAACTTGGATAGAAAAATCTGGATTGCCTGTTCAGAAATTTTTTAATACGAGTGGTTTATTATATAAAGAATTAAATTTAAAAGAAAAATTGCCTAAAATGACAGATGAAGAAAAAATTGAACTTTTAAGTTCAAATGGAATGTTGGTAAAAAGACCTATTTTGATAACTGAAGATAAAGTGCTTGTAGGTTTCAAAGAATTGGATTATAAGGAATTATTATGAAAACCGTTTTATTAACTGGGGCATCTGGAGGTTTGGGGCTTTGTTTAGCTAAAAAATTACTTGAAGAAAAATATTTTGTTGTTTTACATTATTATAAAAATTCTTCAGAAGTTATGAGATTACATCAAGAATATCCTGATCAAAGTATTTGCATTCAAGCAGATTTAAGAAATGAAGAAGAAATTTATAAAATTCAAAACTTTTTGAAAGATCATAATATTTTACTTGATGTCTTAATTAATAATGCTGCAATTGATCATGTAAGTGATGTAAATAAAAAGAATTTCTCAACATTTTTAAATGTTTTTTCTTTAAATACTTTGGCTCCTTTTTTACTTATGAAATTGTTTGGAAAGGAAATTAATGAAAGCGGGGGTGCCATTGTAAATATTTCATCTGATAATACTTTGGATAAATATGATCCTAGAACGATGGAATATGATGTGTCTAAAAGTGGACTTAATATATTAGCAAAAGAATTTTCTTTGCAGTATCCAAATGCTCACATTAACACCTTACTTTTTGGGTGGTTAGATACTCCGATGAATGAAATACCAGAAGATATAAAGAAGTTTATTTCTTTTGTTCCATTAGATCGGGCAGTAGCGGAAGTGTTAAAAATGATTAATTCTAAAGAAACTGGAAAGGTAGAAGTAGTACAATGAAAGAATATATTGAATTAGAAAAAGAAACATGGAATTTATATGAAAAAGTTTTGCCAACTTTAAAGGAAAAGTTTTCTAAAATAGATGAAGTTTGTGAATTAAATACGGCAAAGGTATTAAATGCTTTTTGGAAAAATCATGTAAGCGAATCTCATTTTGCTAGTACGACGGGATACGGTTATGACGATATTGGACGCGATGTTATTGAAAAAGTATATAGTACAATTTTTGAAACAGAAGACGCTTTAGTGCGAAACCAATTTATTTCTGGATCTCATGCTTTAGCTAAAACTCTTTTTGGTTTATTGCGACCTGGAGATTTGCTTTTATCTATAAGTGGACGGCCTTATGATACTTTGCATGAAGTTATTGGTATTGAAGATAATCCAAGTTCTTTAAAAAGTTTTGGGGTAAATTATGCAGAAATTGCTTTAAAAAATGATGATTTTGATGAAGAAAGTATTCTAGAATTTCTAGGAAAACATCAAGTAAAAGTTGTAGAAATTCAAAGAAGTAGAGGATATTCTTCTCGAAAAAGTTTATCGTTGGAGAAATGTGAAAAAATTATAAGAAAGATTAAAGAAATTAGTCCAAAAACTATTGTAATGATTGATAATTGTTATTGTGAATTTGTCGATAAAAAGGAACCTACTCAAGTTGGTGCAGACATTGCTGTTGGTTCTTTAATCAAAAATTTAGGTGGCGGACTTGCTCCAAATGGCGGATATGTTGTTGGTAAAAAAGAATTGATCGAACTTGTTGCAGAAGCATTAACTTTGCCAGGTGAAGGGAAAGAAGTAGGACCAAGTTTGGGAGTGAATAGGCAATTTTTACAAGGAATTTTTCTTGCTCCGCAGGTGGTAAGTAATGCTTTAAAAACGAGTATTTTAGCTAGTGCTTTGTTGAGAGAGCTTGGATATACGGTTGATCCAGAGCCTTTAGAAGAAAGGGTGGATATTGTTCAAACTATTTCTTTTGGAAACTCTAAAGATTTAATTTCATATTGTGAAGGAATTCAAAGTGGTAGTCCTATTGATTCTTATGTAAAACCCATTCCAATCGATATGCCTGGTTATAAAGATCCCGTTATTATGGCCGCGGGTGCTTTTATTCAAGGATCTAGTATTGAACTTTCTTGTGATGGTCCTTTGAGAGAACCTTTTATGGCTTATCAACAAGGCGGAATCACTTATGAATCCGGAAAAATAGGTGTTTTGAAAGCTGTGAATGAAATTATTAAAAAAAGAGAGGAAAATGTTTATGAATGATACTTTTTTTCTAGATACTGATACAGGGAGTGTGGAGTGTCAAGTTATTACGAGTCTTTATTCTGAAAAGATGAAAAAATATTATCTTGTGTATGAATATGTTCACAATGAAAGTGATGAGGTGTATGTTTCGTCTTATGATCCAGAAGATGAATCTAATACATTAAATGATGTTTCTCCTGAAGAGTTAGAAGAAGTTACTAAGCTTTTAAATGAGGATATGTAAGATGAATAAAGAAAAATTAGAAGAACAAGAAAAGCAGTTGCTTTTAGAAACTTTAAAGAGAAATTATCCTGATCTTTTTCATGAAGGGAATGCTTTTATTGATACGTTTCGAAAACAAATATCCGTTGGTTCTAAAAAATTTACTTATTCTATTCAATATCACGGTCAGGAACCTAAGATATCTTTTTATGAAATTAAAGAAAAAAAAGATGGGATTGCTGTTTTTCCCGTTTCAAAAAGACCGCCGGAAAAAAATTTGAAATCGAATCATGGATGTGTTCATTTGCTACGTAATACGGCACCTGTCTGGAAGGCTTTAGGACTTACTTCTGTACTTTTGCTTGCTATAAATCAACTGGAAATAAAAGACGAAAATTCTTTATTGCAACCCCAGATTGTTACAGAAATTCCTGATCCTACAATTGAAACCTTGGAAGTTGATTTGGATCAAAAAGATGAAGTACAAAAAGATATAGATCAACCTACTGTACCTGTTATTTCGATTCAAGTTCCTGTTAAAGAAATGAATGAACTTGATTATCAAAAAAGAAAAGGAACTGAAGATATTTTTGGAAATTCTATAAAAAAATATGCTGATCGATATCATTTAGATTATACTTTAATGGTTTTGTTATTTACACAAGAACGAAATTCCGATTTTCAAGCTGCTAATTATCAAAATGTAGCTCAGATTACTAGTGCATTGTGTGGAGAAGGAATTAAAGTTCCGGTTTGGGAAGATCAAAAACAAGTTAGTACAGATTATCTTTGCGTACTTCCTAAATGTTGCAATGGTATAGATATTTCTTCTTTAAAAAATATGGATCTTTCTTGTTTTTCTAATGAAGATCGTCGAGAAATAAAAATGGCTTTAAAACTTTATGAAAGTAATGAACCTTGGCAATTTTATCATTTTGATGAGGTTTGTCAAAATTCAGATTTAAGTATTCGAGTTGGAAGTGCTTATTTGCAATTTTTAATTTCTGAAGATGATGATTTAATTCGGGGAATTTTTGGATATAATTGGGGAAGAACCCGTGTGAAAAAAGACACACCTTATGAGCTTTTATTTGGAGGAATGAATGGAGTAGATGATAAAAATTATTTAGAAAACATTTGTAGTTATTTATATCCTGGAGAAATTTTGGCTTTAAAAACGCAAATTAATGGTGTAGATAAAGAATATCGTATTGAAGGAGTTTTGTATGAAAAAGAAAAAACTGGACCTTCTTTATGAAGATAAAAATTTATTAATTGTTTCTAAACCTTCCAAATTGCTTACTGTTGGAACAGAAAAGCAAAGAACGAATACGTTATATCAAGAAGTCAGTGCTTATGTAAAAAAGCAACATCCTAAAAATAAAGTTTTTATTGTGAATCGATTAGATAGAGATACTTCTGGTATTGTTGTATTTGCTAAAAATGAAAAATTAAAAAAAGAAATTCAAGATCATTGGTCTGACTGGGCAAAGAATCGTGAATATCTTGCTGTTGTTGAAGGAAGAATGGACAGAAAAAAGGGAACTATAAAAAATTATTTATATGAAGATAAAAGGTTTTATGTTCATGAAACTTCAGATGTAAGTAAAGGTGCTTTAGCTATAACTCATTATGAAGTTTTAAAAGAAACTAATAAGTATTCTTTATTAAAAATTCAAATTGCAACTGGACGCAAAAATCAAATACGAGTTCATTTAAAAAGCTTAAATCATCCTATTATTGGGGATAAGAAATATGGAGCTACTAAAAATCCTTTAGGAAGACTTGGACTTCATGCTATTCGATTAGATTTAGTTGTTCCGACAATTAAAAAAGATCTACATATAAATACAGAAGTTCCGGTAGAATTTTTTAAAATGTTTGATAAATCTAATTAAAATGAAAGGAAAATGTGTATGGAACGTTTACAAAAAGTAATTGCTAATTCTGGGTTTTGTTCGAGACGTAAGGCTGAGGAATATATTCTTGCTGGTAAAGTAAAAGTAAATGGAGTTGTTGTAAAAGAGCTTGGAACTAAGGTGAAAAAAGATGATGAAATTACTATTCTCAATCAAGATTTAATAAGAGAAGAGAAAGAATATTTTCTTCTTTACAAGCCTGAAAAAACAATCTCTAGTGTTTTGGATGATAAAGGAAGAACTACCGTGGTTTCTCTTATTCCTTCTAAAAAACGGATTTATCCTGTAGGACGTTTGGATTATGATACAACTGGCTTGCTATTATTAACTAATGATGGGGAATTAACAAATATTTTGACACATCCTTCTCATGAGGTAGAAAAAATTTATCGAGCTAAAATTCAAGGAATTCTTACTGTGTCAGAAATCCAGCAAATAAAAAAAGGGCTTAGTATCGATGGCCGTAAGGTTGTTCCTACTTATTTTAAAGTAGTTAAAACTAATTTTGAAAATAAAACAAGTATTGTTCGACTTGGAATTGTCGAGGGAAGGAATCATATCGTAAAAAGATTGTTTGCCTCTTTAGATCATAAAGTTATTGAATTAAAAAGAGAAAGTTATGCATTTTTAACATTGGAAGGATTAAAGAAAGGCGAGGCTCGTCCTTTAACGATCAAAGAAGTTAAAAAATTATATTCTTTAAAATAAAAAAACTTGCTTTATTCGCAAGTTTTTGGCTTTTCTTCGACAGAATTATTTGATATTTGGCTTTCCGTTTTTGTAGAAGTGCTTTGTGAAATGTCGTTTGTTTGAACAGTTGAATTGCTTGTATGTTGTTCTTCGTCATTTTCACTATCTTCTTCTATAGAAATGATTCCTACTGGACAAGATTCGATAGCGTCTTGAATGGCTTCACTTTGTAGATTTTCTTCACTAATTACTTTTGAAAGACCATCTTCATTGAAGTCAAAATGTTCAGGATCGATTCCTACACAAGCTCCACATCCTATACATTGATCTGTCAATACTTTTAATTTTTTCATAAAATTTCTCACCGTTTTTATTATAAACATAAAAAGTTTTAAAAATCAATAAATATGCATTTTCAAAAATGTCAAAATATGTTATATTTAGTATGAAAGGATCAGAATTATGAAAACAAGAATTAATAAGTATTATGATGAGACTCCTAGTTTTGCTCCTCGAAGAACTGCAAAAAATAATGAGTTGTATGAAGAAATTAAACAAAGTGAAATTGATAATTTTGATATTGGAAGTAATGCCAAAGTTATTGGAAATAATGAATCTCAAATTGATATTAATAAATTAAAAGATATTTTAGAAAAAAATTATCAAGAAGTTCCTAAAAGAAGATCCTTGAAATTAGATGTTCAAGAGGAAGAGGAAATAGAACTTGAAAAAACTAAGGAATATGATATCAATGCAATTTTAGAAAAAGCTCGCGAAGAAAAAGAAGTGGATTATCAAAGAGAGAGATTAAAAAAAGTTCGAGATACTCAGTATGATATTTTAAAAAATTTAGAGGTGGATACTTCAGAAAAAAGAGGAAAAGCAGCAGATGAAAAGACCAAAGAGGAATTATTGGATTTAATTCAAACAATTAATTTGAATGAAACTCAAAGTAAAACGATTAAATCGATGTCAGAAGAAGCAGACGATCATGATGTTAAAGATGAAAATGATGATGGAGATTTAGATCCATTAGATATTTTGAATGATTTACGAGGAGATGAAAATACTGTTGTTGCTGGTGCTAAAGAATTTGATGAAGCTTTAGAAGAAGAGCAAAAGAAAAAAGAAGAGGAAGAAATTCATGAGGCTTTAGATGAAGATGTCGATGATTCTTTCTATACAAGCAGTATGTCGTTTCGTAAAAATGATTTTGCCGATTTTGATGATATTGAAGAGAGTAAAGCAAGTAAAATTTTGATTCGTATTTTAATCTTCATCGTGTTCTTAGCTATAATTGTTGGTGTAGTGATTTTTTTGAATGATTTTCTAAATTTAGGATGGTTTTAATTAAAAGATAATAAAAAAATTATCTTTTTTTCATATAATTTTGTATGAAGAATTTTTATGTCAAAACAAAAATGTCTAATAAAAGAAAGCTTTTTTTAATTGTTATTCTTATAATCGTGGCTTTTTTTCTTCTTTTTCAGTGGTTTAATAGTAAAGTTTCTCCAAAGTTAATTTATATTGCTCAAAAAAATTTGGATAAATATGTAGATGGTATTGCAAGTGATTTTCAAATTTTTTTAGATGAAAGTCAAGAATATCAAGATTTTTTAGAAGTGGTTTTAAATCAAATGGGGGAGATTCAAAGTGTTGATTATCAAATGGAAAAAATATATTCTTTGGCTTCTCAGTTAACTGAATATATTGAACAGTCTTTGAAAAGGGCAAATAAGCAACAAATGATTCCTTATAGTAAAAGTGATTTTTTGAATGATCAAGAAGACACCTTGATTTTAGATATGCCTTTAGGTTTAGTATCAAATTCTCCTTTTTTAGTAAATCTTGGGCCAAAAATTCCCGTAGTTATTCATTTTATTAATTCTGTGTTTACTAATGTCCGAACTCGTTTGACAAATTATGGAATTAATAACGCAATGATTGAAGTATACTTAAATGTTACAATCTCTTATGAAGTGCTGTTGCCTATAACAAAAGAGGAACACCAAAAAGATTATGAGTTATTAATAGATTCAAAATTAATTCAAGGAAAGGTACCGGATTGGTATAGTAAACCTTATGAAACTCAGAGTGCGTTCTTTGAACTTCCTTTTAAATAATTTTTGTGTTATACTTATGATAGGGTGACGAATACATGATTGGACAACCATTTATTAATCCGGTATTATCCCATGCAATTGAAATGTATTTGAAATACAAAGATCAAAAGGATAATCCAAATTTTGAAGAATTTACAGTCGTAGTAATTAGAACTCTTGTGTATATATATGGGGAGCTTGATATTTTAAATCCGTATATTACCCATAATGAACATATGATGGGCGGGTTTGATAGTAATATTACTAAATATGGTTTTCCAGTTGATTCCTTAACAGATTTTAAAAATCAATTTTTACAATTTGAAGAAGAAAAAAAACATCAAAGACGACCTAATAGTGCGTTTATTAAAATTCAAAAATATTTAATTGATATGTATTGTTTTAAACAAAAAAATATGAATCTTTCTATGAATGATTTGATTCTCTTTAAAAAGTATTTGTATATACCAGAAAATCAAGAAAAATTGGCAATTATAAATGCTTATATGGTGAATCCTAATGAGATTCAAGGATATTTAGAGAGCAAGTTGTTTGAAGTAAATCATAATTTCAATTTACAACCAATAAGAAGAGATTTTCTTGTTCAGGATGCCTATTTGCTTTTGGGGTATAATTGGGAACAAGTTCAAAGTTTAAATGATTTTGATTTAAAAGCTGTAAATGAACAAATTTATCGTTTTTTTGGAGTTGATTCTTCACTTCCTAATAGTAAAGAGTTGTTAGAAAAAGCGGTGAATTATTATAAGCGATATGGAAATAAAGTTACAACTGGAAATGGATATGTTGATTTTCTTTTGTTCGCAAGTATTGCTGTTACTGCATTATTTGTAGTAGTTCTTATTGCTTTAAATTATTTTTAGGGGGAATTTTATGCAGTATATTGTTATTCATGATCAAAAGTATTTAATAATGAAAAATGAAAGAGATGCAATTGATTCAGAAGAGCTTGAAAAGAAAATTACAGAATACTTTGATGATTTTGATTATATTGTTGGAGATTGGTCTTATGGTAAACTTCGACTAAAAGGATTTAATAGTAAAACGAATAAGAATTTTAAAGAAATTAATGATATTGATCATGTTGAAGATTATCTTAGGGATTTCTGTGCACCTAATTGTCGTTATTTTATATTAAGTAGGGTGAGTGAATAATTCATGAAAAAATGAGCATTAGTAGTTGCTTATTTTTTTAAAATTTGTTATAATCATTTTAGAATAGAGGGATTTAAATGATAGAAAAAGTTACTTTAGAAAATCCAAATGGGGAAAAAGAAGAGAAAAATGTGATTTGTCATTTTGTTAGTGTGGATGATAGTTTACCAAATATTAAAAATGTTCCTGTTTTAGTTGTGGATAGTGATCAATTAAATAATGGAAATAATGTTTTGGAATTTTATTGGGAAAAAGATGGATTGTATCAACCTATTTTAGATGAAGCTGCTTGGAATGAAATTAAAAAAGTTATTATAGATGTTATAAAAAATCAATTTGAAGTGGTAGGTGAAGCATAATGACACAAGTAAAGTTTATAAATAAAAATGTATTGAAAAAAGCTTTATCAAATGGAAAGCAACTCGCATTAAATAATTCTCAAATGACTTCATGTAAGGCTAATTTTCAAGCTAAAGTAAAGCCTTTTTTAAATGTTCAAGTTGATGCTGCACCACAGCCTGTTCAAGAACCAGTTCAGGAAGTTGTAAACCCAGTTGTTCAGGATACTATAGTACAACAACCTGTTATGGAAGCACCTGTTTCTCCTGTAAAAGAAGTCGCTTCTGTTGTTGACACGGCTTCAGCGCCTGTTGAAATGACAAGTACTGTTTCAGAAAGTGCACCCGTAATTAATCCAATAGAAATGAATGCTCAACCAGCAACTGAAGTTAACGTTCAACCAGCAATTGAAGTTTCAAATGATACTATGTCTGTTGCTGAGACTCAACCTGTAGTAATGGAAAGTCCAGCACCAGTTGCATCTTCAGAAGTTCAAGAAACAACAATAGATGATTCAGATAAAATTACTCGAGAAGTGATGCAATTAAATGTTGAGATGAGCAAAAAGATTGACGAAGAAATAAAAATGGTTAATAAACGAATTGCTGAGATAACTAGTGAATATAATAATAAAATTATCACTTTAACTAATGAATTAATTTCTAAAAAAAAAATGAAAGCTTCTGAGGAACAAGTTCCTTTGACTCAAAATGTATCTACTGTAAATAATATAGGAGTAGCACAGCCAGTGATGAATGATCCTGTTCAAATGGTAACACCTGTAGTATCAAATTCTAATAATGTTATTGATTTTGCGAATTATTCCGGTGTTGAATCTCCAAGTGTTGCAACTCCTGTTCAGAATATGGATGCAAGTAATGGTATGGTTCAAAATGCTGAAGGACCAACTTTGAATTTAAAAATTTCATAACTCAAGAGTATTTCTTGAGTTTTTTTTCATATAATCATACTATGAAAGAGAATATTTTATATGCTTATCATATTCATGTTGATCAGATAAAGGAATATAAAGAATATTCTGTTTTTTCGTGGAATCATAAAACATATTATTTTACTAAAGTTCGTCGTACTCAGGAAGAATACCAAGAACTATTAGATGTGATTCAAGAGTTAGAACAAAAGAAAATACCGATTTTGCCTTTTATTATCAATGTTTATGGTAGTTATTTAACTCAAGTACAAAATGAAGTGTATGTATTAATTGAAGTAGATAATCCTTTTCATGAGTATAATTTGGTAGATATGTTAGAACGAAATAAAAGTGTTGTCTTAAATTCTAAAAAAAATCATTTGTATCGTAATGAATGGGGAAATTTATGGAGTCAAAAAGTTGATTATTTGGAATATCAAGTTTCTGAGATGGGAAAAAAATATCCTATTATTGTCAATAGTTTTAGTTATTTTGTGGGATTAGCTGAAAATGCTATTAGTTATGCAAATCATGTTACTCGAACTATTAAAATTCCTAACTCGCCTATTGTTTTATCACATAAGAGAGTTGGATTTCCAAATTATCGTTTGAATTATGATAATCCTTTAAGTTTTATTTTTGATTTAGAAGTTCGGGATGTTGCTGAATATTTAAAAAACATGGTTTTTCAGGAAGAAGAGCTTCCTTTAGTCGAGTTAAAAGCTTATATTGATTTAAGGCATCCGGATTTATATAATTTAAGTATGCTTTATGCTCGGCTTTTATATCCTTCTTACTATTTTGATTTGCATGAAAAAATAATTAATGAAGATGAAAAAGAAGAGGTATTACTTCCTATTATTGATTCTATTTCTAAGCAAGAAATTTTTTTGAAAAAGGCTTGGCTTTTAATTCGTGAATATGTTCCTATTGAACCTATAGATTGGATTATAAAAAAGGAGCTATAATTCAACGTTTATAACTCCTTTGATTTCTGGTATTTCTTCTTGTAGGTAATTTTCAATCGTATCCTTTATGGTAACGTCTATATAGCTGCAGTTTGCACAAGCTCCTAAAAGCTTTATATAAACATATCCTTCTTCATATTTAATATATTCAATGTCTCCGCCTTCAATATTAAGAAAAACACGAATATCATCTATTTTTTCTTTGATTTTTTCTTCCAATTTATTCACCTCGTCTTTTATTATAAAATTTCTCTCTTAACAAGTAAAGAAAAATCATTTATAATAGGTATATGTGGTGAAGAAAATGAAGGTTTATAAAAAAGGCGATGTAGTGAAAGGAACGGTTACCGGTTTTGAAAAATATGGGATCTTTTTAGCTTTTGAAGATGAGTATACAGGATTAATTCATATTTCAGAATTGAGTGATCAGTTTGTAAAAAATGTTGAAGATTATGCTGCATTAAATGATCAAGTTCCGTGTGTTATTTTAGAAGTGGATGAAAGTAGTAAGAAATTGAAATGCAGTATTAAGAATACAGAGTATGCAAATAGGAAGGATGCATTGATTGATCATGGATTTGCTCCATTGAAAAAACAACTACCTATTTGGATGGATGAAAAGATAAAAGAGTATAATATTGAGGAAAAATTAGGAAAATAAGTTATTATTTACAGCCATGCAAAGAAATAAGTGATTTTTTTCACTTATTTTTTCATGGCGATAAGCTCAGCAAAT
>CALVOC010000032.1 GCA_944350145.1 uncultured Bacilli bacterium | reverse complement strand
CTATTACTATTTATCAATTCGAATATCCGAATTTAAATTTTATATCAATTCGAATATCGACTTTTTAATTAACAAATTTTAATTTCAACTGGTCAAATATAAAAAATAAGAGTAAAATAAAATTAGTCAAACATATAATTAAAATAGTAGGAGAATCTTATGAAAACAATTCATTACTTATATATTTCCCTTTTTTTCTTTTTTTGCTTTTTCTTTTTATCTATTTTTATTATTAATGGAAATACTATTTTTTTTGATGTTCCTTTTTATGAATGGTTAAGGGCTTTTCCGTTACAAGACTTTTTTGTTTTCATTACAGATTTTGGGGATACTTTTTGGCTTTGTGTGTTTTTAGTTTTAGCTTTTGTTTTAATAAAAAAGAAGAAAAATCGAGAATTGTTAGTTGGTACAATGATTGTTGAAGTTGTTTTAAATTTGCTTTTAAAGTATTTTTTTGGCCGAGAAAGACCAGGTTTTCCTCATTTAGTTGAAGTTAGTGGTTATTCTTTTCCAAGTGGTCATATGATGGCTTCAACAACTTTTGCACTTTTAATGCTTTATTTTTTGTGGTCTAGTACATGTTCTAAACTTTGGAAAGTTCTCTTTACGATTCTTCTCATTTTGTATCCAATTGTAATCGGTCTTAGTCGAATTTATTTGGGAGTGCATTTTACAAGTGATGTTCTTGGAGCTTTTTGTGTTTCTGTATCTTTAGTTTCTTTTTGTATTTTTTTGTTTCGATCTCTTAAGTAGATTCTTTCTTTTTAAAAGCTGCAAATGTGGGAAGGCATGGATGATTCTTCGATTAAGAATTTTCGTTGATTTTTCAATTTTTTCGCGAACTAGTTTGGTGATCCTTTCAGTATCATCTTTTTTTATAATCATTTTTTTCTGAACGTTTTTGTTAATTGTTTGAATTTCTAAAATTGCTTTTGATGAAATGTAATTATCTAGCAAAAAGGAAATAAGTAAAATACTTGTAATTATATATATGGCTACGTTTGGAATGCTATTTAAAATGTTTAAAAAAAATGGATTTACTTTGTACATAATGAGAAGTCCAAATATTCCAAAGGGAATCATTGTTTCTAAGCAGATTCGACCGTTGATATTAAATTTGTAATTCGTATAATCCCACCATCTTGTTTGATATATTTTTTCTAAAAGAAAGCTAGTAAAATATTCTAGAATGGAGCAACATAAAATAATCATTATAAATAAAGTGATTGGATCATTTAAGTAACGATTTAAAAGAATTGTCATGATTAATGCTCCAAAGCCATAAATAGGACAGTAGGGGCCAATTAAGAAACCACGATTGATGAATTTTTTTTCACTTACAAGTTTACAACCCACTTCTAAGCACCAACCTAGAAAAGAATAGATAAAAAACAATAATATATAAATACAAATTTGTCGCATAACTTTCTTCTTTCTTCTTCTATTATAACTTTTTTGTAAATTAAGAGTCAATATTTGGTAGAGAAAGTATTATTTTTAAGAAAATATTGTATAATAAAATTATGGAAAGGTAGGCGGTTTTGATGAAGAAGAAAACAGCTGCAGCTTTATTAGGTGGAGCAGCAATCGGAGCTGGACTCGGAATTTTATTTGCTCCAAAAAGTGGAAAAGAAACGAGGGCAGAATTAAAAGAAAAATTAGATGAATTAGTAAAAAAAGCTAAAGAGGTTGATATGGATGATGTAAAAGAATATGTCGTTCAAAAATCTGAAGAAATTGAAGCGGCTTTGAAAGATCTAGACAAAGAAAAAGTTTTAAAAACTGCTCAAAAAAAAGCTCAAGAAATTCAAAAAAGTGCTAAAGAATTAGTAGATTATGTTAAGGCTAAAGGAGAACCTGTTTTACAAGATGCTGCCAATGCAGTTCGTGAAAAAGCTATTGAAGTTACTAAAGGTGTTTTGAAAAAACTAGAAGGTTAGTTGCTTTTTGCAAACTTTTTTGTTATAATTTTAGATATAGAAGTGATACAAGTTTGTATTACTTTTTTTATTCGAGGTGGAAAAAAATTTATGGATCCGAAAGAATTGTGTAAATATGAGTATGCTAAGAAAATGTTAGAAACGGAATTGCAAATTTTGATTAGCGAATTCGAAAGAAAACATGGATATATGCCTGTTGAACACGTGAAATCTAGAATTAAATCGGATGAAAGTATTCGTAAAAAGCTAGAAAGTCGAGGATATGAATACACAACAGATAATATTATAAAACATATTTCAGATGTGGTTGGTATACGTATTGTCGTATCTTTTTTAAGTGATGTTTATGATATTGTATCTATGATCACAAAGTCGACTAATATTTTGATAAAAAAGCGAAAAGATTATATTAAGGAACCTAAAGATAGTGGTTATAGTAGTTATCATTTGATTATTTTGGTTCCCGTTTATTTAGAAGGGTATGTTGAGTATGTTACAGCTGAGATTCAGGTTCGAACAGTCGCGATGGACTTCTGGGCTAGTTTAGACCATAAAATTCGTTATAAATTTCATGAAGAAATTCCTTTGGATGTTCAACAAGCTATGGAAGAATATGCTTTAGATATTCAAGAGTTGGATCGTAAAATGTATGAATTAAATAAAGTAATGAGTAAGTATGAAAGAGAATGATATTCAAAGACTTCTTTTATGGTATGAGAAAAATAAGAGAGATTTACCATGGAGACATACTAAAGATGCCTATAAAATTTGGGTTTCTGAAACCATGCTTCAACAGACAAGAGTTGATACCGTTGTGCCTTATTATGAACGCTTTTTAAAAAAGCTTCCAACATTAAAAGATTTGGCAATGATCCCAGAAGAGGAATTGTTAAAATTATGGGAAGGCTTGGGATACTATAGTCGGGCTAGAAATTTACAAAAGGCTGCTAAAATATTGTGTGCGGAAAAGTTTGACTTTCTTCCTCCGGATAAATTTCTTTTAGAGCAGCTACCTGGAATTGGACCTTATACGGTGGGAGCTATTTTATCTATCGCTTATGAGATAGAAGAGCCAGCAATTGATGGGAATGTGTTGCGGGTTTTATCGCGTGTGTATGAGGAAAGTGAAGATATTTTGTCTTCTAAAGTTCGAAAAAAATATACAGAAATTTTACGAGGTTTGATGAAAGGTGCTTCGCCTAATCTTTTTACACAATCTTTTATAGAACTTGGTGCTTTAGTTTGTACCAAAACTCCAGATTGTCCAAATTGTCCTTTAAATAATTGTTGCAAAGCTTATAAACATCAAACTGTACTTAGTTATCCTAAGAAAAAATTAAAAAAAGAAAAACCCGTTTTTTTGAAAACTGTTTTCCTTTTTCAATATAAAAATACTTTTATGATTCATAAACGTCAAGAAAATGGATTGCTTGCAAATTTATATGAATTTCCAAATTGGGAATCTTTTCTTACTTTAGAAGAGGTTTATAATATTTTAGCTCAAAAGAAAATTTTTTATAAAAATGTTACTTTTTTAGGAGAAGTAACTCATGTTTTTTCACATCAAAAATGGCATTTAAAAGTTTATAAAATTTTGTTAGAAGAACCTATTTTTCATGACTTTTTGTTACAAGAGAGGAAATTTTAGATGTTTATTCTATTCCAACTGTGTTTCAAAAAGTTTGGAAATTACAAAAGGAAAATCAAGAAGATTTAGATTCTTGATTTTTTTGATCATCTGTTTGAGATTTGCTTTTTTGATATTCTTGATAGGCTAATTTTAAATTTTTAATTAAGTCATAAGTTCCACCGGCCATTAAACCACTCATTGCAATTGCCATATTAAAATCTTTAGAAATAATGAATTCTACTAAAGCAAATAAAAGTCCTATTGTTAAATTTTGAAGAGGGATCATATAATTTTTAAACCAGCTGATTTTTTTAGATAAAAATCCAAAAAGAATCGTAACAAACATGGTAATTAATGAAAGTATTTCTGAAGACATCGTTATCACTTCCTAAAATAGTTTATGATTTAAAAGAAAAATAGTTCTTTGAAATGCCTATAAGTGAAAAGAAACTGACAATTATACAGAATTTCTTTTCATTTTTTCTCTCTATTGCTATAATAAAGATACGGATGGAGTGTTTTTAAATGGATAAAAATGAACTGAATGGATTAAGTGAAAAACAAGTACAAAATCGAATTACTAGAGGACAAGTAAATAAGATTGATGAAGATAAAACAAGGACTAATTGGGAAATTTTTCGCGATAATGTTTTTACTTTGTTTAATCTTTTTAATGTTTTAATCGCGATTGCTTTGATTTACGTTGGAGCTTATTCAAATTTATTTTATATGGCTATTATTCTTTTAAATATTGGTATTGGAATTTATCAAGAAGTTCATGCTCGTAATTTAGTTCGTAAATTAAGTGTTTTAAAAGAAAGTAAAGTTAAAGTTATGCGAGATGGAATTTTAAAAGAAATTGCTGTAGATGAATTGGTTTTGGATGATGTTGTTTTGCTTTCTATGGGAAGTCAAATTGTTGCCGATTCTATTGTTTTAGATGGAGAAATTGAAGTGAATGAATCACTGCTTACGGGAGAGTCAGATTCAATTTTAAAGAAAAACGAGGATTCTTTGTTATCTGGAAGTTATGTTGTAAGCGGAAAATGTTATGCTCGCGTTGAAAAGGTGGGGATGGATAGTTTTGCTTCTCATATTACAAGTGAAACTAAAAAATATAAAAGGGCTCAGTCTGAACTTGTGAATTCAATGCGAAAGGTAACTCGTTTTACAAGTTTGGCTATTATTCCAATTGGAATTTTACTTTTTGTCGAAGCATATTTTTTAAGAAATGCCGGTGAGTTTGATTTTGTTGTTACTACTGCAGCTGCTCTTCTTGGAATGCTTCCTAAAGGATTGATGCTTTTAATTACGATTTCTTTAGCTACTGGAGTTATTAAACTTGCTAAAAAAAGAGTTTTAGTTCAAGATCTTTACAGTGTAGAGACCCTTGCTCATGTCGATACTTTGTGTTTGGATAAAACTGGAACGATTACAGAGGGAAGAATGCGGGTAAGTGATTATTGGACTGTAGATGATAAAACTTTAGATAAACCTTTTGAAAATGTTTTAAGTGCTTTTGTTCATGCTATGCAAGATAGCAATGCTACCTTTGAAGCTTTAAAAGATTACTTTAAAGAAATAGATACTTATGAAGTTGTCGATCGAATGGCTTTTTCTTCAGAAAGAAAGTGGAGCAGTATTACTTTTAAAGATATTGGATCGATTGTTGTCGGAGCTCCTGAACGATTGGTTGAAAGAAGTGAAACAAAACTTTCTAAAAAGGTTATTGATTTACAAAAAGAAGGAAAAAGAGTTTTGGGAGTTGCACATACAACTGAAGTTATTGGAGATGAAAAATTACCTCCTTTAAAAATACTTGGATATATTGAACTTGATGATCCATTAAGAAAAAATGCAAAAGAAATGCTTGGCTTTTTTAAAGAACAACAAGTTGATATTAAGATTATTTCTGGGGATAGTCCTTTAACCGTTTCTAGTATTGCTAAAAAAGCTGGATTAGAAGATTATAATTCTTATATTGATTTATCTTTGATTACTAATGATGAAGATATTAAGGCAATTGTGAATGATTATAGTATTTTTGCCCGCGTTTTACCTCATCAAAAGAAACTTATTGTTGAGGCTTTACAAAGTGAGGGAAGAACGGTGGCGATGACTGGGGATGGAGTAAATGATGTCATTGCATTGAAACAAGCTGATTGTAGTATTACTTTACCGGAAGCAAGTGATGTTGCTAGACAGGTTTCACAAATTGTGCTATTGAATTCAGATTTTAGTGTTCTTAAAGATGTTTTAATGGAAGGCAGAAGAGTTGTTAATAATATTACGAACGTGGCGAGAATTTTCTTTATTAAAACGATTTATTCTGTTTTATTGTCTATATTTAACATTATTACAAATACACCTTTTCCTTTTATTCCAATTCAAATTACTTTAATTGATTTAGCTATTGAGGGGTATACTTCTTTCTTTTTATCCTTTAAACGAAATGAAAAACCTATTGAAGGAACTTTTTTAAGAACGGTCTTTAAAAATGCTTTGCCTTATGCTTTAACGATTATTGTTTCTTTAATTGTTCTTTCTTTTGCAAGAGAAGGTTTAGGTATTTCAAGTGAAGCTATGTTAACCATTCAATATTTATGTATTGGTGGGATTAGTGTTTTTGCAGTTATTGAATCTTGTAAACCTTTTAATCCATTAAGTACTTTTCTATGTACGACAACCGCGGTGGGTTATTTTATGGCTACTTATTTGTTTCAGAATTTGTTACATTTGACTCCATTAGATTCAGATGGGCTTGCTGTTTTGGTTTGTACACTTTCTATTGCATATATTTTAGTAGTCGGTTTAAAGTTGATTTTAGATAATATTTTTAAAGAAATGCAAAGTAAGAGTGAGGATGGAAAATGAAAAAAAGAGTTATTTATATTAGTATAGGTATTGTTTTTGTTTTTCTTATTTGTTTAGGAATTTGAATTGCTTTTTCACAGGTTCCGATTAAAAGGATGTATTTTTATGCATCTAATGATGATTATTTTTATCAAGAAGTGAAACAGGTTTCTGCTCAAGAATCTTATGTTTATCATTGTCAAAGTGAAACTTGTGAAGTGCTAGGTAGCAGAACGAAAAAATCTCCTTATTTCTTAATACAAGACAATGGTTATGTAGTGGTAAATATTTTGGAAAAAAAGTTTCAAAATCTTTCTTTTTCTCAGTATTTGCGAGTAGAAGATCAAGATACATTTGCTTTATTTATAAAAAAAGAACCTCTTTATGATGGAGGAAACGGATCTTTTGATCTTTATTCTTATGAACAAGAAAAAGTGATTCCTTTAGAAAACAATGGAGAAAATGATGAAACAATTTTTAAAAAGCTTTCAAATTCTTTGGTTTTTAGAAATCAAATTTACGATGGAGCCAGTTCTGTTTTGAAAGGCTTTGATCAAATTTTTGATTCTCATTTAAATTTAGTGAATGATGAAAATTATGTCTATGGTATAAGTGAAGACGGTTCTTTAATTCTTGCTCCTTTATATGAAAATTTTTTCGCGGGAGGTTTAAATAAAAGTGGATATTTAGATTTGAAGCAATTTTCAAAATTTAATTCTACTTATGAGGTGTCTTATACAAGTCCGCTTTATTTATCCATTCAGTCTTTTATTTATGATGAAAATATGGAAGAAAAAATTTTATATTATTTGGCTGTAGATCAAGATAATGTTTTGAAACTCTATACTTTAGATGGAGAAGAACTTGCTTCTTTAGAGAGTTGGTCAGATAAGAAAAATGTTTGCATGGGAGATCATCCAACTTTTTCTGAAGAATATGAGTTAGAAATTACTATTGGTGATGGAGAATCTAATGGAAAAAAATATCGTTATAATTTTGAAACAAAACAATTATCTATGGAAGAATTAGAATATGCCGTTTGTACGAAATAGCAACAGTTTATGTTGTTATTTTTTTTAATGAATAATCTATTGACAAGTGTTATATACTGTTATATACTTAACATAACAGTTGGAGGTGATCTATTGAAGATTCTTATTAGTAATAGTAGTTCTGTTCCTATTTATGAGCAGATTAAAAATAGTATTATTGAACAAATTATGAATAATGAATTGAAAGAAGAAGAACCTTTACCTTCTATTCGGAGTTTAGCATTCTATATTCATATAAGTGTGATGACTGTGAAAAAGGCTTATGATGAACTAGAAAAAGAAGGCTATATTGTAACTCGGCAAGGAAAGGGAAGTTTTGTTGCTCCAAAAAATATGGAATTGCTTAGAGAAACAAAATTGCAAGAAATGGAGAACTATTTGTCTAAAGCTTTAGATATTGCTAATTTTCTTCATTTATCCATTACCGACGTTCAAGAGCTTTTAAAGTATTTAGATAGGAGAGAGAAAGAATGAAAAAAATACTTGAAGTAAAAAAATTAAAAAAGAGTTATGGAGATTTTGTTTTAGGTCCAGTAGATGGTTCATTTCCAGGAGGAGTCATCGTGGGTCTTATTGGAGAAAATGGTGCTGGAAAAACAACTTTTATTAAATCGTTGTTAAAAATTCTTCAAGCTGAAGGTGAAATTCAATTTTTTTCGAATAAAAAAGAAGATATTGGAGTCGTTTTAGATAATTCTTTTTTTCCAGAAATTTTAACAGCTGAAGATATTCATAAAATTATGAAAAATATTTATAAAAATTGGGATTCTAGTTTATTTTTTTCTTATTTGGAAAAATTTTCTTTACCCAAGAATAAAGCAATTAAAAATCTTTCTAAGGGAATGCGTAAAAAATTGGAAATTGTAACGGCACTTTCTCATCATCCTAAATTTCTAATTTTAGATGAACCCACTAGTGGATTAGATCCGGTTGTAAGAAAAGAAGTTTTGGATTTATTTTTAGATTTTATTCAAGATGAAGATCATACAATTTTGCTTTCTACTCATATTACATCTGATTTGGAACATATTGCCGATTATATTTTATTTTTAGATAAAGGAAAGGTTGTTTTAGAAGAAACACGAGATGTTATTATGGATACATATGGAATTTTAAAATGTGGAAAAGATGAATTTTCCAAAATTTCTAAAGAAGATGTATGGCGTTATAGTGAATCTAGATATGGTTATGAAATTTTGGTTAAGGATCGTGATAAGATAAAAAAGAAATATCCTAATATGATCGTGGATAAAATCACTTTAGAGGATTTAATGGTTTTTGTTGTGAAAGGAAGAATTTTATGAAAGGATTGCTTTTAAAAGATTTCTTAATGATTAAAGGAAATGTTAGAAGTGTTTTATTATTTTTAGTTGTATTTTGTCTTATAGCTTTAGAAGGAAATGATTTTTTGCTTTTTGTTCCGGCTTTAATTAGTTTTATGATGTTTATGACAACTTTTAGTTATGATGAGTATAATAAGTGGGATCCCTATGCGATTACTTTAGCTGTAAAAAGAAAAGAAATTGTTTTTGCTAAATATTTAGGAAGTTTTATTCTTTTATTTTTTTCCTTAATAATTACTTTTCTTGTTGCTTTAGGAATTGGAATATATAATCAAAATTTTGATTTACAAAAAACATTTACTCTGTTATTAGGTTGTGGGGCTTCTATTTTATTTTTGCAAGATATTGTCTATCCTTTATTTATTAAATTTGGTGTTGAAAAAGGAAGAATTGGTTTGTTTGTAGGAATTTTTCTTCTTAGCTTTTTATTAGGCTGGATTTTAAAAAATGTTTCAATTTCTATACCACAAGATATTTATTCTTTTGTTGTTTCTTATTTACCATGGATTTTGGCTGTTTTTTTACTTATTTTAACTATTGGTTCGTATGAAATTTCTAAAAAAATCTATACTAAGAAAGAGTTTTAGGCTTTTTCTTTTTTTTCTTGAACTTTTTCTTTTGGTTTTGTAAAATGTGTATAAGAATAGGTGATTCTATGTTAGAACTTAAAAATGTTAGTAAAGTTTATCATTCTAAAAAAAGTGAAGATACAACGGCTTTAGAAAATGTTTCTTTGAAGTTTCCTTCGCATGGAATGATTTTTATTTTAGGAAAAAGTGGAAGCGGAAAGTCAACTCTTTTGAATATTCTTGGAGGTTTAGATGTACCTAGTACAGGGAGTATTCTGTTTTCTCATAAAGATATTACTAAATTTTCTTCAAACGAATATGATTCTTATCGAAATAGTGTAATAGGTTTTGTTTTTCAAGATTTTTTGGTTTTAGAAGAATACAATGTTTATGAAAATGTAAGTTTGGCTTTAGAATTACAAGGTAAAAATGATGAAAAAAAAGTTTTAGAAATTTTGAAAAAAGTAGATTTAGATAGATATGACAAGCGAAAATGAATGAACTTTCTGGAGGTCAAAAACAACGTGTCGCGATTGCTCGAGCTTTAGTGAAGGATCCAAAAATCATTTTAGCTGATGAACCTACTGGAAATTTGGATCATGATTCCGGTGAACATATTTTTAAAATTTTAAAAGAAATTAGTCAAAATGAATTGGTTATTGTTGTTTCACATGATGAAGAAGCTGCTAAAAAATATGGAGATAGAATTATTAAACTGGCTTATGGAAAAGTAGTGGAAGATACGGGTTCTGAGGTGGAAGAAAAGCTAAAAGAAATTTTGATGGTCAAAAGCAAACTTCCTTTTCGACACATGATAAAAATGGCTTTTCGAAATTTAACTATTAAACCTTTTAAACTTGTTTTAACTCTTATTATATGGCTATTGCTTTAGTATTTTTTGGAATTACAATGAATTTATTTACTTTTGATGATGTTTCTTTTGTCATGCAGACTATGAAAGAAAATCAAGCTTATCAATACGATATTTATAAGTATGGTGGATTAAATACAGTATCTTTAAATGAAGAAGATTTTAAGTATTTAGAGTCTTTGGCGGAAGTTCCCATTCATAAAGCTTATCGGTTTGATAGTACATTAGCTATGTTATCTTTTTCTTATGGAGAAAATGAAGAAGTATCGAATCCTTTTTATGTGATACAACCTCAAATTAGTTATTTTATTGAAATTGCTGATTCTTCATTACTTGAAAATTTGTGGGGAAGAGTTCCTTTAGAAAATCATGAAATTGTTATTCATCGGTATTTAGCAGATTATATTTTAAAATATGGAGTATTAGATTTTTCTGGAAATCTTTATAAACCTGAAAGCTATGATGCTTTAGTAAATGATGAAAAATTATTGAAACTCGGTAATTTAGCAGTTAAAATTGTCGGGATAGTAAAAGACGATCGGGAGATTTATGAAGAATCTATTTTGAATGGTGAATTTACTTCTCCTGCTTTGCAATCTTATTATTTATATGAGGATTATGTTCCTAAGGGAAACGAGATTTATGTTAAAGATTTTTCTTATTTTGAAACTATGAAATATAGTGATCAAACGATTTTAAAAAATATGTATATAGCTAACGATACTTATATTACTCAAGAAATTGATTTGTTTGCTAAGGATGGATCGATTATTGGAAAAAATGGTGTGAATTCTTTAGAATCTTTACAAAAAGATGAAGTTGTTTTATCTGTAGATTTTTAAAAAAAGATTGATCCTGTTTTTTCTGAAAATTATGAAAAAAATTTATTAAATAGTGATGCTTTGGTGTCTTATATTGAAGATTATTTGCAAAATGAACAGATACCTACTGATTGGCTTTTGTATTCTTCTCTTACTAACAAGAAAGAGTTTTCTTTAAAAGTTGTTGGAGTTTCTTTGAATTCAATAAGTTATATTAGTCCATTACTTTTAGAAGATCAAGAAAATTATACAAGTAAAGTATCTTATGTACGAGTGGTTCAAAAAAATTATGAAAAGATGCAAAATGTTTTTAAAAATCTTTCTTTTGTTATTCATTCAGATCAAAAAGATTATTATGTGTTAGATACTACTTTTGATGCTATCACTACTGTGATCAATATTTATTTTGTGCTCCGTTATTTAATTTTAGGACTTGCTTGTGTCTTCTTATTATTTACTTTACTATTGTTTATAAATTACATTACAACTTCTATTTCTTATGCTAAAAAAGAAATTGGAATTTTAAGAAGTCTTGGAACTAGTGAAAGAGATGTTCGTAAAATTTTTATATGTGAATCTTTACTTTTAAGTTTAGGATCCTATATCATTTTTTTGGGAGGATATATTTTTACTTTATTTGTAATTAATACTTATAGTAGTCAATTTGTTTTTTATAAGATGCCATTTTTGTTAAACAATCCTTTTGTTTTTGTATTTGTTTTCTTATTTGCTTTATCGATTACATTTCTTTTTTCAGAGATTGCTTTAAAAAAAATGAATAAAATTCATCCGATTGACGTTATTTTGAATAAGTAGAAATGAAGGTAAATGTACTCAGATAGATGCAATAGCTTTGCCTGATGCAGTTTTAAAAAAATATTTGCCTTTATTAAAAAAGGAAATTTCTATTATAAAACCTAAGATTGTTATTTTATTTGAAAATCAAGTTAGTAGTATTGTTTTAGGAAAAAAATTTCGGTTTCAGAGGACGAAGAAAAAAGTTTTTTAAGAAAATTGGTGGGATTGTTTATACTTTTTATGCAGTGTATTATCCTGTTGGGAATGGTCGTTTTAATTTAGATAAGGCTATTGAAGATATTCGGTGGATTTTTAAAGAGGAGGGGATTTTCTAATTCCTTTTCTTTTGGTATAATTTAATTAAGATAAGAAGGTAGTTTTATGAGTAAACGGAAAAGAAGAAAAAGAAAAACAAATTCATTAAATTATTTTTTGATTATGATTATTGTATTTTTGATTTTATCGGTTGTAGTTTATTATGTTGAACCGTTTCGAACTTATTTTTTGAATTTTACAAGTAGTTATGCAGTTCAAGAAGCTCCTACTTATGAAGGAAAACTTTATACTGTGTTAAATAATAATAAGCCGAATTTTGAAGAAAGCGATTATACGACAGAATCATTTGAAACTTATAGTAATTTAGATGTTCTTGGAAGATGTGGGGTTGCTTTTGCAAATATTAGTCAAGAGCTTATGCCAACGGAAGATAGAGAAAGCATTAGTTCAATTAAACCTAGTGGTTGGCATTCCGTGAAATATGATATTGTTGAGGGTAAATATTTGTATAATCGCTGTCATTTAATTGGATTTCAATTGGCTGGTGAAAATGCCAATGAAAAAAATTTGATTACTTGTACACGTTCTATGAATGTTGATGGTATGCTTCCTTTTGAAGATCAAGTTGCAGAGTATGTGAAGGAAACAAATCACCATGTTTTATATCGAGTAACACCAGTTTTTGAAGGAAATAATTTAGTCGCAAGTGGCGTACAAATAGAGGCAAGTAGTGTAGAAGATAGATGTGGAGATATTTGCTTTAATGTTTATGTGTATAATGTAGAAGAGGGAATTACAATTGATTATTTGACTGGAGAAAGTAAATTGGCAATAAATTAAAGTTTTTATTGCTTTTTTTCTTCCTTTTTGATATATTATTTATGCAATGCAGGTGTGGTTCAGTGGCTAGAATGCGACCTTGCCAAGGTTGAGACGGGAGTTCGATTCTCCTCACTTGCTCCATTGGGAAATCTGTTCGAACTTTATGTTTGAACTTAACATATAGAATATCAATTTCTAAAAGAAGTTGATAT
>CALVOC010000031.1 GCA_944350145.1 uncultured Bacilli bacterium | reverse complement strand
CAGTCTGCCGCGTTTGACCACTTCGCTATCCCTCCAATAAAAATGGTGCCGAAAGAGGGACTCGAACCCCCAACCCATTGATTACAAGTCAATTGCGCTACCAATTACGCTATTTCGGCAAAAAAAATAATGGTGGGCGTTTACGGACTCGAACCGCAGACCCTCTGCTTGTAAGGCAGATGCTCTAACCAACTGAGCTAAACGCCCGTTTCTTTAAGACACTTAAAATATTAACAGAAACACAAGAGATTGTCAATAAAAAAACTTGTTTTTTTCTTAAAAAATCAATATTTCAATTAGAAAAAGGAAAAATAATCCTTTTTCTAATTCATTTTATGCAAAATATTGATCGTACCATACTAAAAAGCAATAAATATTATAGATTTTCCGCCCATTATTTTTTATTCCTTTGTAATGTTCTTCTAATAATTTATTAATATAATTTTGATCAAAATATTTTGATACGTACCCTTTATTAAATTCTTCTTTTACTTTATTATAAAATTTTTCTTCTCGTATCCATTTGGAAAAAGGAACCGGAAAGCCACATTTTCTTCTTTTACTCCATTCTTCTGGAATCTTCTTGGACGCGATATCTCTAAATAAATATTTTGTTTGCTTTTTCTTTATGAGATATTTATTTGATATAGTTCTCGCATATCTAAAAACATCGATATCCATAAGCGGTGTTCTTAATTCTATAGAATGAGCCATGCTCATTTTATCTGCTTTTAATAGAATGTCTTGAGGAAGCCAGAAAAAGAAATCAATATACATCTTTTTCGTTAATTCATCCTCATTTTTAATTTTTTTATAAACTGGATTTAATACGTCAGCAATTGTTTCATTGTTTTTTAGGCGATCTGCTAAAATAGCATTGGCTTCTTCACTTTCCATATAAGATCCATGTCCTATATATCTTTCGTTAAAGGGCAAACCATATTTGATTAATGTATTTCTTCCTGGAAAATGAGGTAAATGTTTACAAAGATTACGGATTCCTTTTCTAATAATTAAAGGAATATGAATATACATTCTTAATAGAAGAGGATCGTTATACTCATTATATCCTGCAAACATTTCATCACTTCCCTCTCCTGCTAACGCAACTTTCACTTCCTTACTAGTTAAATCTGATAAAAAATATAACGGAACAGTGGATAAATTAGCATGAGGTTCATCGGTATGCCACTCTACTTTGGGCAATGCTTCAAAAAAGTCGTCAGCACTAATTTTTTGACGTGTGTTTTTAATTTTTAACATTTTAGATAAATCTGCTGCATAATCTGTTTCATCGAATCCCTCATAAGAAAAACCTACCGAAAATGTTTTTTCTGGCTTAGCAACACTGACAACATAAGAAGAATCCACTCCTCCAGATAAATATGCTCCAACTTCAACATCGCTAGTTGTTTGATGATAATAAATAGATTCTTCTAAAACTTTTTCAAGTTCTTCAAATGCTGTATTATATTTCATATCTTTTTTGTTATAGCTTACTTCAAAATAAGATTGTGTATGCAACTTTCCGTTTTTAAAATGAAAAAAATGACCCGGTTTTAA
This sequence comes from uncultured Bacilli bacterium, assembly GCA_944350145.1. Taxonomy (GTDB): domain Bacteria; phylum Bacillota_I; class Bacilli_A; order RF39; family UBA660; genus Ventrenecus. The sequence continues at coordinate 12,030 of CALVOC010000031.1, read as the reverse complement.
TTTATACACATTTTTAAAAAATGTTTCTTCTTTAACTGAATATTGAAAAATTAAGTACATTTTTAATCCGTCCGTATTTAATTCTTTCTTAAAATTTGGATGAACTAAAAATGATTTGATTTCTGAACCGAACATAAATTCTTGATCTTCAGGATTATAGTAATAATAAAACGGTTTGATCCCAAAATGATCTCGTGCACCAATTAGTTCTTGATTTTGTTTATCATATATGACAAAGGAAAACATCCCTCTTAATTTATCATACAATTCATCTTTCCATTCAGCATAACCATGTAAGATAACTTCTGTGTCGGTTTTTGTTTGAAAAACATACCCTTTTTCTTGCAACTCCTCTTTTAAAGCTTGATAATTATATATTTCACCGTTAAAAATAATAGCTAATGAACCGTCTTGACTATAAATAGGTTGACTTCCCCCCTCAACATCTATAATAGATAAACGACGATGTCCTAGAGCGACAAGATCATCCGTGTAATATCCTTCTCCATCTGGCCCACGGTGAAGAATTTGATCCGCCATATCTTTAATAATTTTTTCTTTTTCTTTTTTCTTTTTTTTATCTACAAATCCAACAATTCCACACATAATTTATTCCTCCCAATCACTATTTTCATATTCTTTATGGTAATGCCATAGTCTTTTTTTCATCATTAAAAATCTTTTAAAATTTTTATCTAATGGACATTGCATAGGACTTACTCTATTTTTCCATAAACGAAGTGCTTCTTTTTTAAATTCTTCATTTGAGCAGTATTTTATTAATACTTTTTTAGGAATAAATGATAAAAGAACTTTTTCTTTTAGATCCATAAAAGGCAAATCATGATGAAAAATCAAATCCTCAGCCATTATTTTTACCAAATTGGCTTTTAATGGAACTAGATAATAACTACATCTTCCTTGACGTGCATTAATTTCTAAAACTTTAAACTCTTTAGTTTTCTCATCATATTTCATATCGATTTCAAAAAAGCCATTCATTCCAAGATTTTCCATGAATTTTATAATATTCTTTTTAGATGTCTCACTATCTCCATCAAATGTATTCAAACTATTGATTAAAGCCGCGGCATTTCCTACCATACTTTTTGTTCGTTCTTGAATTCCGATTTGAGCAAAACTAATTACTTTTACTTTTAAATTACGATCCACATAAACGACACAGTCAAATAAATGCGAATCATCTCCTGAAATAAATTCTTGAAGAATTAAACGATCTTTATATCCTGACTTTTTTATAAGAGCAATTGTCTTCTCAAGTTCTTTTTGAGATTTTATTTTATATATTTTTTTCTTTCCTTCAAATTGGATATGATTGTAGGAAATTACATTAGCTGGCTTGACGATCATGGGGTAGTTCATAGTTGGAATAATGCTATCTTTTTCTATATCAAAATAATATGTTTCTGGAAAGGACAAACAAGAATTTTTATATGTTTTATAAAACAATTCTTTGTTCATTAAGCTTAAGATCTTTTTTTCTTCCTGGTAAAAAAATATTAAATTTTCACGTAATTTTTGCTGGTTTCGAGCCAGGAATAAGGAATAGGTCTCATTTGTACTAATCGTCAATATTTTTTCTGGATGATCTTTGGCATATTGATTTAGAATTTGAACAAAAGCTTCTTCTTCCCATAAATCATCATGATACTCAATAGTTAAAATGTTTGAAAATTTTGTAAAAGCCAGACGATTTTTTGCGATTAAATGGGCTTTTTTTCGATAGGCTTCATAAGAAGCTCTAGCCATATAATATGCATTGGCATCACTTCCTATTATAAGTACTTGAAAATTCATTAGACACCTCCTAATATGTAATTTCTTCCTCTTCATTTTCATGGATATGAACTCTTACTACTCGATTGCTTATTTGATTAAACAAATGATAGGCATTTATCCCTAATACTTTACACACACTAGAAATTGGAATATGTGTACCAAAAATTTCTACCTTTGTTCCGATTGAAAATTTTTTTGGACTAAATACCAACAACATATCCATGCAATCTCCAACAATTTTTAAATATTCTCCATTGATATATACATATTTAAAGCTTTTGTTTACTCCATCGGCATACCCTATTGGCAATGTTAAAATATAACCTTCTTCTTCTATTTTAAATGTATTATATCCAACTACGTCGCCTTTATGTACAGGTCTTATACTTATTGTTTCTGTATACAATTCCATTGCTGTTTTTAAAGATAAGTCGTTTTCTAATGTCGTTTTACTGCATTTATATTTTTTTTGAAGCCAAGTTCGTTTTAATTTGCGAAGTTTACTTTGAAGAGATTTTCCATCTTTACGACTTTGAGAAAATCCATAAAGGATTATTCCTAAACGAATTCCGTTGCAAAAAGAAAGTTTTGGATGATTCACTAAAGTTAAACTTCTTCCCATATGAACAATAGGGATCTCTTTTAAAGGAATACTTTTTGTAATTTCTAAGAAAGTCTTTACTTGTTTATCAAAATATGGATCCATTACTCCTGAAGTAGCAAAATGACTAAAGACTCCTTCTATTAAAATATGAGGATTCTCTTTTAGTAGATCATATGCTTCTTTAAGTTCTTCAGAATCAAAAAAGCCTAATCGATGCATTCCTGAATCAATTGCTAAATGAATTTTTAAGGTATCATATAAATCCATTTTAATAAGTTTTTGAGCATATTCTAAAGACTCGACAGTTAAAGTAACATTGTTATTAATTGCATCCATTATGTAATCTAAATGAATTGGCTCTAGACAAAGTATAGGTATTTCCGTAGCATACTTTCGAACTTTTATTGCTTCTTCTAATGAAGAAACTGCTAAATAATTTACTCCACCTTTAATTAAATCTAAAACACTTTTTGTTCCGTGATGATAGGCATTGTTTTTTACTACTCCAAAATAGTATTTATAATCTGGATACTTTTTGATAATTTCTTTTACGTTTTCAGTAAGAATATCTCCATTTATAGTTGCATAAGTTTTTCGCTGCATTTTATCACCTTCATATCCCTTTTATTATAACAAAAACTTGCCTTTCTTTACAGATAAACGCCAAAATTTGACAAATCTAAACAATGAATTTAGGCAAATTGACAAATGAGCTACAATTTTTTTATAATATTTTTATGAACAAAATTACTGTAAACAATTATGATCTTGATGAAGAACAATTAAAACCCATTTTAGAAAATGCAAAATATTCTTTAATTATCGCCGGAGCTGGATCTGGTAAAACTTTAACTTTAATTGGAAAGATTAAATATTTATTGGAAAATAATTTATTCAAGCCGGAAGAAATTTGTACGATTTCTTTTACAAATGAAGCTACGAATAACTTAAAGAAAAATATTTTGAAAAATTGTGGACTAGAAGTCCCTACTTTTACCTTTCATAAATTGGCTTTAGATATTTTAAAAAGAGCTCAAATACATTATACTATTGCAACTCCAGATTTATTGGAATTTACAGCAGATGAATTTTTTCAAACAAAATGCTTTGGAAATAATTTTTTAGCTAAAAAATGCTATAAAATTTTTGATATTCCTTCTTTTTTCTCATGGGAAAAAATTTTGAAATCGAATAAATATTCTGGAATAAAAAAACAAATTCTCACTTTTATTAATCTTTTTAAAGCCAATGGATATTTTCAAAATGACTTAAAGGAAATTTTGAAGGGGGCTCAAAAAGAACCTCTACTATATATCATTTATGCTATTTATTTGTTCTACGAATCTAATAAAGAAAGTTCTGGAACTTTGGATTTTGATGATATTATTTTGAAAGCCACAAGTTATTTAAGAGAACATGAATGCTCTCTTCCCTATAAGCTTTTAATTATTGATGAATTTCAAGATACTTCTTTATGTCGATTTCAGTTTGTAGAAGAAATTCTTAAACAAACTGATGCTTCTTTATGTGTGGTTGGTGATGATTACCAGTCGATTTATCATTTTTCTGGTTGTGATTTAACTATTTTTTTGAATTTTTCTTCTTATTTTCCAAAGGTTAAAATTTACAAATTAGAAACTACTTATCGCAATAGTGATGAACTTATAAAATCGGCAGGTAACTTCATTCAAAAAAATCCAAATCAAATAAAAAAAGAACTTAAAAGTTCTAAACATCTTTCAAAACCAATAAAATTAATTTATTATAAAAATAAAGATTCTATTTTAGAAAAAGTCTTAAAAAGAATTCCAGAAGATCAAGAAATTTTTCTTTTAGGCCGCAACCATTTTGATTTAAAAAAGTATACAAAAAATTTAACTTATTCTTTAAAAGAAAATAACGAGCTAGTTTTTGCTAAATTTCCTAATCACAAGATTCGCTTTTTAACCGTGCACGCAGCTAAAGGATTGGAAAGTGATGTTGTTATTTTACTCAATTTGGAAAATTCTTTATATGGTTTTCCAACTCTTTTAAAAGATGAAAAAGTTCTTTCTTTGATTAAAAAAGTACAACCTTATCCCTATGAGGAAGAACGAAGACTTTTTTATGTAGCCTTAACCCGAACAAAATCTTTTATTTATCTGCTTGTTCCTAAATATATGCCCTCTTGTTTTATTAAAGAAATTAAAAAAGACAAGAATGTTGAAAATTTATTCTTGTGAATTTTTTTCTGTTTTTAAATTGCTTACGATGGTTATATGACTTATTTTTTCATAAGATAGAGTTATTCCAAATATTCTTTTTAATATTGCTATTAAATACAGCATTAATGTTAAAGCTATGAGAACTATACAGTAATATTCAAAGAAGTTTGTAGATATTTTTCTATCATTCCATAGTAAATAACCTCCTATGAAAAAAATGGTTGGAATGAACAAATAGAAGAAAATTTTCCAAAAATAGTAAGCTATGATTCGATACCAAGTGATTTTACGGTCTGAGGCAAATTGTAAATGAAAGAATTTCATTCCTAAAGTTTTTCCTTTTAAGATAAGAGGCAATAGTAAAAAATAAAAAATTGTCCATATGCTGAAAACTCCTATATAAATAAATATATTATCTTTTATATAAATATGAATTAAATAAAAACTTGCGGTTAAAAATATTCCATATCCTAGGAAATCCATCATACATGTTATTCCTCTTTTTATAAGACTTACTTTTTGAGCTTTTTCTTTGGATTCTTCATCAATTTCTTTTCTGGTTGGCAGCAATTTTATTGGTAGATAAGCTATAAAGTAGCCAATTATTCCTCCAAAAGTATTTAATATTAAATCATCTACATCAAAAACGCGATAGCCACGAGGATATATAAAATATAAGCCACTTAACTGAGTAAGCTCAAAAAATAACGTTAAGCAAAAACTATAGAATACCGTTTTTTTAAAATTAAATTCAAAATAATAATGAAGATACAATCCAAATGGTACAGTTAAAAGAATATTAAATAAGGATTCATAAATTGCTGGATTTTGTAATGTCGGAAAATACGTAGCAAAATCATTTGCTGAAAATGTAGATAAAGAGAACAATTCTGAAATAAAATGAAATGGAATTAAATTATAACTTGGAGTAGTCATTTTAGATACGGTTTCAATACTTGGCAGCGGCAAGATTACTAAAAAATAAGCTGTCATTAAATACAATAAGAACGAATAAATAATTATAGAGCGGTAGGCACTAATGGAACCATACTTATGATATTGATGGATCATATAAGGAATTGTAAAGAGCAAACCTACTACTGGAAAAAGTAAAATTGCCATTTTAATTGCATAAGAAAAAGTTTCCATATTATCACCATCTTTAGTTTATCATAAATTTATAAGTTCTGATATTGATTCTTTATTTTTTCTACTTCTGCTTCTAATCGTTCAATAATTGTTGAACTTTTGTAAATATCGATTAATTTGCTCTTTTCATCTTGTAAGCTATAATAATACTTTTGATTGATATTTTTTATTACTTCGTATGCCTGCTCTGTTGTTAAATTTTCTTTACATAGTAAATATTTAAATGCTAAATCGGCGGATTTTAAATCATCTTTTTCTTTTTTCTCTGAAATTTGATTCAAAAAAGTACTAAACAAAGCATTTGTTTCGCAAACTTTAAGGGATAATGTAAGATCAAAAGGCTCATTAAATTCAGTTTTTTCTACTTGTAAATTGGGTGAATTTTTCCAATTGCCCAATTCTTTTTTATTTTGAATTGAAAAATATAATTTTATAAAATCTAGTAGTTCAATAATATGATTGTCTTTATAAAGTTTATTTAAACACTCTTCATACCCCCGGATACCTGAAGAAGATATTTTTAAAAAATAGTTTTGATCATGATATGTTGAATGATATATTTTCTTTTGAATATCACGAATATTTTTATTTAAAGAAAGCATATCAATCGGTTTTACTTTTACTTGGTCGTTGGTATATTCAGATATTTTTGATTTCACTTCAAGATCTACTTCATTCGTAATTTTGATGCTTAAAAAAACGTTTTCTAAGTTTTCTTGGTTTTTAATTAGAGTCATGATTGTTTGTTGGCCATTATTGATTACAGGATTCATAATCTCTATTTCTCCTCCATGATCATAAACTTCTCCAGTTATACTCACCCCATTATTAAATTTCACAAAATTTTCTGGTTCACTTTCGATTGTATGGAGCATTTTTTTATTTGTTTTTAATTCTCCACGAACATTATCATAAAAATATTTTGTAAACGAATCTAATTCTTGTTCTGTATTTTCCACATTTATTGCTTTAAGCAAATATTCAATCAATTTTTTAGCAGAAAGGAAAAACACAAAATTGTTGTTATCTAATTTTGAAACATTTAATGTATTTCCATCTTCTATTCTTGGCTTTGGAATTATTAATACTAATTCATTTGTTGAAGGAGGAAGAAATTTGTTTTCAAAATATTTTTGATAAATTTCTTCTGGAAGATAATTGCTCTTTTTGTTTGAGTTTTTTGAAACACTAGCATAGATAACATCTTTTCGATCTAAATTTGTTTTATTTTTTTGAATAAAGCAAAATAAGTCTTTTCCATTTTGAGGTTCTATTCCTTGACGACAATCTAAATAATTTTTTTTCATAATTTCGTAAGCATTATCCTTAATGTCGCCAATTTTAATTTGATATACAATTACTTTTTTTCCATTGTAGTATATGGCATCAATCCCGCCGTCTAAGCTTCCATGAACTATGTATTTTTCTATACTTTCTTCATAGCTTATATGGTGAATAGTAGAAACTGCTAAAACTTCAAAAGATAGCCCGTAGCCGTTTTCTTTTTCATCAATATTCTTTTTTTGTTTTAATAATTTACGAATATAATCTAAATCTTTTATAATAAAACCTGCACGTTCTTTTCCTATTTTTTGACATAATTTTATTCGATATACTTGATCAAGATTTTCTTCTAAAGAATATTCATTACTAATGGTTCTTACTTCTTCTTGACTCTTCCAATTATCTGTAGTTATAATAAAATTATTTTTTTCACTTCGAATATATTTTTTAGAATTTGCTTCTTCAGCTTCTTCAACATTTTTCCATTTTCCCGAACGAACTTTTTCTGTAGTAAAAAGATTTTCTCCATTAAAACTTTTCGATTCAATACAATTTTCTTGCAACCGGCCACGAATTTGACTTTTTAGAATATAATTATTTTCTGTTTCTAAAAAATCGGCTACTTCTTGATAGATTTCTTTTAATGTGGCATATTCTTTTCTTTCTCTTTGGGTAATGTTTTTGATACACTCTTGAATTACATATTTTAGTTTTTCTGATTTCATAGTACCTCCTTGTATAGAAGGATAACACAATTTGTTTTAATGATCAATAGTTTCTATTAAAGATCTTGAAATATAAAGATCATTTGAGCGATGTACGTTGTTTCATAAAAAAACTTTCGCCTAAAAGCGAAAGCCTATTAACTAAAAATCTTTGGTAAAATATAGCATACTAGGAATAAAGTGATTGCATATGCAGATGTAAATACATAATTCATTTTGTTTTTATCAATTTTGCTTAGTTCTGTAAAACCATGATAAATATTTAATAAGAAAATTATACCTGCTATAGCTAGTACAAAAATAGCTAGCCAAACATTTATAAGCATGCAGATTGTAGCTACTAAAGTAGTTATTGTTGTAAACACTGCATTTACACCAAGTAAAGCCATGATGGATTTAAAATCTGAATCTTTTTTCATGATGGTTCCACAGAAGAAATGCAATAAGCCACCCAAGCAGAAGAAGAAAACTGCCATAAGTAAAACTGCATAAAAGAAGACACTGATTGGAACATCAACATTATAATTTCTTAATAATGAACCATATCCGCTTAGTCTTGCAATTAAGTTTACACTTTTACCTGCAAAGATATAGACAAATAATCCAAAGACGATCACATTAATTCCTAACATTACTAATGCTAAAACGAATTTAGAATTTTTGGCATATTTTTTCATTGTATCCATAGGTTTTACAAAAATACCTTTTACTACATCTAAGTAATCGTTTACAATTTCATTTGCGCTATTTGAAACAACTTCAGCTTCAACTGTTTCCTTTACTTCCTTTTTTTCTTTTTTCTCGCAATCACATGGTTGTCCATCTACTAACTTTTTTCCACATTTTGTACAAAATTTTGCCATAATAACCTCTCCTCACTTCTATTTTATTTTAAAATTTCCATTTTTATTACCAAGTTGAAAAATAATCTACTGTTCCACTAATGTTGTTTATTTTAAATGTGTTTTCTAAATAATCATAGGTAATCGTTGTAGAACTTGAGCTTTTTCCCTCTTTGGTTTTTACTTCATCATTATAATTTTTATAGTCGATTGTATAATTGTAATTGTATTTAGCCGTTACTTTTAAACTTCCATCGTCTAATGTTACTTTTGTAAGAGTTACGGATGAAACATCAAATTTCTTTAAGGTTTTATCTTCATCTGTAACAATTTCTTCATAAAGATCTGTATACTCATCTTGTAAATTTATTAAACTTGCATCTCCATAACTGTAGCTTTCTTTAACAGCATTCCAGTCTTTTTTAGCGATGAGATTTGCATAAAGAGCATTGATATCACTTTTTATTTGATCTTGTAATTTTGTAACCGTTTCATCATTTAAATCATTTAAAGTAATATTTGCTTTATATGTTGTATTATAACTAGAAACATTCATCTCATCTGTAACTTCAATACCATACGGTAAGTTGATTTTGATTGAAGCATCCGATTCGAAAATCTGAGGAAGTACATAAACATCCAATTCATCCGTTGATTTATCTGCATTTAAATACTTTGAATCTAAGGATACGTCATTTACTTGAACCGTTGATCCTTTTGGAACGGAGATTTGATAATCCTTCACTACCAATGAATCTGAAACGTTTGCTACTTGCCATGAATCAAAAATCAAAAATTTCTTTTTACTATTTTTAATTACTCGTATTGTAACCGTATCTTCATCACTATTTTCAGAAGCCACTTGGAATTTAACATTTGCACTTAGTTTACTTTCGTTATAAGAGATGTCAATTAACTTGTAATTTAAAACATCGTCAAATGCGTTAGAACTTTCTGCAAATATTTTTTCAAAAGTTTCCTTACTTGTAAATGTAGTGTCGCCAGTTAATCCTAATGAATCATAGATTCGACTAGCATCATTGCTTATCATAGCCTTTAAGTATTCTGTCGCTACTCCTTCTGGACCAAAGCGATTATTTAAAAAGCAATATCCGCCGATTAAAACTAGAGCTACAACAACTATCACACCTATTAAAATTTTTTGCTTTTTAGAAATCGTTTTTTTAGGTTTCTCATTTTTTACTTTAGATGTTTGTTTTTCTTTTATTTCCTCACTTTCTTTTTTTACTTTCGTGCCACATTCACCACAAAATGCAGCATTTTTCTTTAATTTCGCTCCACATTCGCTGCAATACATCCTTTTCACTCCTTTTCTATATCCCTATTATAATTTTTTTCGACAAAAAGTACAACCAAAAAGCCTAAGTTTTCACCAAAAAAACACATAATCTATGTAAAATTATATTTGCAAAGAAAAAAAATTATGATAATATGATGTTAAGCCGATTTAGTACAGTGGTAGTACAGATGCATGGTAAGCATCAGAGAACAGTTCAATTCTGTTAATCGGCACCAGATTGGTAATTGCTCGAGCATACGAGTTATATATAGAGGACTTGTAATAAGTTCTTTTTTAGCATGTAAGCAAGCGAACTTGCATAAAATAAAAAAGGGGAACATTCAATTCTGTAAGTGAATGTCGCCTCTAAAAATTTAGGGTTGGCACTCAATCTAAGATGATGGAGTGTCTTTTTTAATTGCTAACACTATTAAAATGATGACAATGTATTTTCTAACTTATTTGTTTTATTTTCTTGTAATATTATTATTTGGTTGCTCAGATTGATTCAAACCATAGCAATTTACTGGAATAAGATTGTTATTTTGATCTCTTGCAAAAACATTTGTAAATCTATAAAAATCTTGGTATTTGTTATCATAAAAAACAAAATTTATATCTTGACTACTCGTTACTAGGCAACCTACAAGTTCCACTTCTCTATTTTTAAAAACTGGATTTTCTTCATTCATTTCCATAAAAGAAGTAAAATCTCCCAAAGAAAAATTTTGATGAAAGCTTCCAATAAATGGATGAGAATGTCCATGACAAACCACTAATCCATTTTGAATATTTTCAGCAATTTTCTTTTGCAAACTTTCTATCATTATTTGATTAAAACTTGCGAATGTATTCTGACGATCTTTACTTGATGTTATAAGTTCATTAAATTCAATTTGATTAGAACTCGTTTCTTTTCCATACAAAAAGAAAGGAAATTACTGAAGTGTTTCATTTGTTACTTCACTAATTGCTAGTAAATATTGATAGACATCCCAACTTAATATTATTTTTTCACTTGGCATATCATTTAAAATTGCTGAATTTATTGGAGCCATTTCTCCTAAATTATTATAAGTCGTAAAATTTTCTTGATGATATCTTCTGTACGGATTCTTTTTTATCATAATTTCTTTAATTTTTTCGACATATTCTTCTCTGGTCATTTTAAATCTCACTTTCCTTATATAAACGTTACGGTTTCTTCTAAATCTTTTCTTACATTATGTAATGGATTTCCTTGATAATCCTCTGCCTTATATCCTAATGGAATTAAACAAATCGGTTCAATATTTTCTCCTAGTTTGAATTCTTCTTTTAATTTGTTTTTATCAAACATTTTTATCCATATATTATCTACTCCAATATTTGTAGCTTCGAGCATCATATGAGTAGCTACAATAGTAGCATCCATTTCATAAGTTGATTCTCCTTCTTTTTCCCACGCAATTTCTTTGTCGCTGCACACGATTAGAACTGTTGGGGCATTATATCTGCAAGGACTTACTTTGTCTATTTTTTCTAATGCTTCTTTAGAAGATGCTACATATATTTTTTGGGGTTGTAAATTTTTGGCCGTTGGTGCAATTCTTCCCGCTTCTAATATTTTATTAAGTTTTTCGCGATCTATTTTTTCCTCTTTAAATTTTCTTGTAGCCGTTCTTTTTCGAATTACTGTTTCAAAATCATTCGAATCTTCTTGATAAACTGTATATCTTTCTACTCGCATTTTTAAATTGTATTTTTTTCTTAATTCTGCAATTTTTTCCATCATACTAGATTTATGATGAAGATCTAAGCTTCTTCATTTTCCCATTCATCAATTAATAACACAGTTTCAGGATCTTGTTCTGGAAAGAAATACTCGTATCTTTTATTTCCTTTTTCATTACGAATTTGATCTACTAATCCACTTGAAATCATTTCTTTAGCAAATTCAATCGCACTTTTATTTTTTCCAGTATAATAAATATTGATAATTAAACTCATCTTTTTCTCTCTCCTTTTTTATCTAACGTCATTATATCAAAAAAAACGACCTTTTGTGATGTGAACCCCAAATGGTAGACATCAAATAAAAAATCAAGGGCGAACGAAGTGAGTTCATCTAGACCCTTGATTT
>CALVOC010000030.1 GCA_944350145.1 uncultured Bacilli bacterium | reverse complement strand
CCAGAATATGGCGAAGATATTGCAAAAGAACATGAAAAATACATTACCGAATATTTTGATGGACCTGTATTCATTACAGATTGGCCAAAAGATATTAAAGCCTTTTATATGAAACAAAACGATGATGGCAAAACCGTCGCAGCAGTAGATCTAGAAGTACCAGGTGCTGGCGAATTAATGGGTGGAAGCGAACGTGAAGCAGACTATAATAAGCTTCTCAAAAGAATGCAAGAATTAAATATGGATTTATCCGAAATGGAATGGTATTTAAACTTGAGAAAATATGGAACTTGTGTTCATTCAGGATTCGGAATGGGCTTTGAAAGACTTTTGATTTATTTAACTGGTGTAGACAATATCCGTGATGTAATTCCATATCCAAGAACTCCAGGAAATTGTGAATTTTAATGACTGAAGAAAATATTATTGAATTAGCAAGATGTTTAACTAGAGTTTTCAAAATATATAAACGACAAAAAAATCCCGTTGAAAAACAAAAATGGTTAGAAAATCTACGGGCATATTGTTTCACCTTTCAAAGTGCTTGTAATAAATTTTACCATGAAGAAAAAAGAGCAGACGAATGGCTAAGATATATCGGAGAAAAAGAAAAAAATCGTAAACAATAAAAATACGATTTTTTTTATAAATGAACTTTTGGATAAGGCTTTCGTTCGTTTGTTAAACCAATTAAATAATCGACACTGACATTGTAGTATTTAGCTAGGATAGAAAGTTTATCAATAGGTATAGTACGGACACCACGTTCATATCTAGAATATTGAACTTGACTAATTTTTAAGATTTTCGCGATATCTTTTTGTTGCAAATCTCGGTCTTTGCGAATCTCTTTTAATCTTTCTATATTCATAACATCACCAATTCTATTTTTTCATATAACCAAATTTTGATCTTGATTTTAATACCAGTTAGTTATATTGTATGGAAAATTTTGACAAAAAAATGGTTATTTGCCTAAAACTAGGTTTTTAAGCCTTAAAATCTAAAAATTTAACTTTTTTACATTTATAAAATTTCTTTAACTCCCAAAAAATAGCATTTCATACATCAAGTAAAAAAATCCTATAGCTTTTTTATCAATTTATTGATATAATTTAAAAAGAATAGAGGGTATAAATTATGTTTGGAAAAATCATTTTTATCAGCGAAAGTGTTGCACATATTGAAAACACTTTAAAAAATAACGAAACGATGGATTTAATGAACATTCATGTTATTTTTGAAGCACCAAATCAACGAATTTTAGGAGAAATTTCAGAAATTAATCCCGAAGTAATTAAAATCCGTTTCCTAGGAGAATATATTAACGGAAAATATGTTAATGGTGTAATTAGAAAACCGTTATTATCTAGTAAAATAAGAATTATTAATGAACCAGAATTAAAAGAATTAATTGGTTCAAAATCTCAAAAATCCTTTGAATTAGGTCATAGTGCTATTTATAAAAATTATACAGTATATCCCCAAATAAATTCATTTTTTTCAAATCACTTCTTTATTTGTGGTAACTCTGGTGCTGGTAAAACTCACGGCATATCAAGAATCATTCAAAACGTTTTTTCAGATCCAACTATATCAAATGAAAATGCCAATTTGTTCTTATTTGATGCCTATGGAGAATATAAAAATGCATTAAAAGGCATCAGTACCTATAACCCAAATTATCAATATAAATTTATTACATCAAATATTCAAGATGCAGATGACGTTCCATTAGAAATTCCAGTAAGTTTATTAAAATTAGATGATATGGCTTTGTTATTACAAGCGAGTAGTCATAGCCAACTTCCAATCATTGAAAGAACGATTCGTTTAGCTAAAATATTTAGTCAAAATTCTGAAGAAAGTGAACGTTATAAAAATCACTTGATTGCTAAAGCTTTACTAGCTATTTTATTTAGTAATCAAACAACAGCTCACAAAAAAAATGAAATTTTCACAATTATCGAAGTTTGTCATACCGAAGACTTTAACTTTGATTCCAGAATCGCCGGTCTTGGATACTCTAGAAGTTTTTCTGAATGTTTTGAAATTGACTCCAACGGAAATTTTGGCGAATCGGTTTTAATTACCGATTATATATTAAAACACGTCGATGACGAATTAGAAGAAACTAAGGAGCCAACCATTTACTCTTATTCTATGTTAGATTTTTCCAAAGCCTTAGAATTCACTTTAATTAGTGAAGGATTTCAAAACAACAGCAAAGTATACGATGATGCTATTATGATAAAGGTACGTTTGGCAAGTATTTTAAATACCAAAGTTGGAACATACTTTGTCAATAAAGGCTATGTAACCCCTGAAGATTTTGTCAAAAATTTAATAATGAAAAATGGAAAAAAAGCCCAAATCATTAACATTAACTTAGAGGATGTCGATGATGTTTATGCCAAAGTAATTGTCAAAATTATTTGCCGTTTGCTATTTGAATATACGAAAAGTCTAAAAAACAGAGCTTCTATGCCAATTCATATGATTTTAGAAGAAGCCCATAGATACATTCAAAAAGATAACGATACATTTTTATTAGGATATAATATTTTTGACCGCATCGCTAAAGAAGGACGTAAATACGGAGCTATACTAGGAATTATCTCTCAACGACCAGTAGAAATAAGTGATACAGTTATTGCCCAAGTTTCAAATTTTTTGATCTTTAAAATGACACACCCAAAAGATTTAAAATATATTGAAGAGATGTTGCCAAACATTTCTAGTGATGTTATTGAAAAGCAAAAGACTTTGCAACCTGGTAATTGTGTAGCCTTTGGAGGAGCCTTTAAAATTCCAATGATTGTTCATATGGATATGCCAGATCCACCTCCATATTCATCAAACTGTGATGTAAGTAGTTGTTGGACAAATCCTATAAATCCTTCAACTGCCAGTCAAAACGCGACTCCACAAATGAATATCCCTCCGATAAATACACCATCACCTCAAACTAGCTTAAGCTAGTTTTTTTTCATAAAGTATGTTATTATAATTTTATAAGGTGGTATTTTATGGATAATATAAAATTTGGAGAATTTGAAATTTCTAGAGATTTTTATAATCAACAAATTGCCAATTTTGCTGAAAGCTTTTCTTATACCAGTCTTTCTTGTGAACAAGCATTTAAAGAATTAAAAGACTGCGAAAATGAACTTCTAAAACTTTTTGACCAACAAGCAAAAGAATATTTTGATACTCTAGACGAAAACACAAAAAAACAAATTCTAGAAAAATTACGTTTTTTCACTGTATATTCCGCAAATTATACAGGGATAAAGTTAGATGATACATTAAATTTTAATTCTCAAGAATGGATAGATACTATTTTTTCAAAAAAGTTTTCGGAAATGAATGAATATCTTCCGTTAATTATTGTGTTTAATGAAAAAGAATTCGACGAAAGAGAAACGTATCGAAAAGTCATTAGTTTCTTTAGACTATATAATCTGAAGAAAGTCGCTTATCTTAAGGCTCAAAATATGAAAAAAAATCACATAGATGCATTTTATTATGCACTTGCCTTAGAAAAGCTAAATCCTCAAAGTATTATAGAATTAAATTCAGAAGTTACAAAAGATCAAGAAAATCATGAAATTGGTTTTAAAAAAGTCAACAATATTATTCAAGGAGCAACATTTTCTACAGCGGAAAAAGTGAATGTGCCTCAAGCAATCGAACAACTTTTATATTCTTACCAAAACAATTTTGGCGAAACCTATAAAGATTTTTTAGAAGAAGGAATTTCTAACGAAGAGAAAAATGAAAGATTGTTAAATATATGTACACGAGAAGCCCGCTTTCATATCGAATTTGAAAGAATCCATCCATTCAGCGATGGAAACGGAAGAACTGGCAGAATTATTTTAAATAGAAATTTAATAAAACAAGGAATCACTCCTATTTTAATTACAACTGCTATGTATAATATATATACAAAATTTATAGAAGAAAGAGATTATAAAGGATTAGGTAATTTAATATATATAAGTGTATCACAAGAAATGGCAAGATGGGTATCAGAATTAAGAGCCTCTTACAAAATCGAAGCAGATTCAGTAGAAAAACTTCCGTTCTTAAAATAATGTCTAGGCTATGAATTTATCATAGCTTTTTTCTTTTGATTATAATATAATTTTATTTAAGAAAGTAAAAGGAGTTTGAAAAATATGGGAACTGAAGAAGAGCAAATAAAATCTTTAAATGATTATCTAGCTTCTTCCTATGAAACATTAAAAATTTTAAGAAAGAGAAGAAGAAAAAGAATTTTTATAATCATTCTTATAAGCATCATTTTAATTTTCTTAATTTTCTATAGTTCATTTAGTAGAATATTTATTGCCAAAAAACCTCTACGATTTTATGAAGTAGAAATAAATAATAGCAAGGTAACCGTCAGTGAAAAAATCAATAACACCACAATTTTACCCATTATTTTAGTAATACCAAATGGAAACAAAGGAATTTTTACTCCAGAAGAACTCGAAAAAGAAATACCAATTTCCGGAGAAAATTATACTTTCACAATTAAATCATCCACTTGTTTTCTCACTGGAGATACCAAGAAAAATCCGATTTCATGCAGTCAAAATACAGTTTCCAAATACGAAAACACCGATACCACTTATCAAAACATGCAAATTTTAAAATACGAATATGACAAAAATTATAAATATTCACTAAGTACAGATCATTTAGCAAGATCTTATTATAAAGGTGAAAACAGTATTTATATAAGGCCTTATGAAGAATATGAGGTAATTTATGATGCAGAATTTATTAACGATTTAACTCCATA
The DNA here is from genome assembly GCA_944350145.1 of uncultured Bacilli bacterium. GTDB lineage: Bacteria > Bacillota_I > Bacilli_A > RF39 > UBA660 > Ventrenecus. The sequence goes on along the minus strand of CALVOC010000030.1, from coordinate 8,828 downwards.
TATTACTCAAACAGGAGTCTATGTTATAAAAGTAAACTTTAAATATCCTAAAACCAAAGGATCCATTTACTTCGGTGTTGTAAACGATGGCCAAAAGATTTATCCGATATAAATTTAGTGTCAAATCCCTTGCATATTTTTCTATATTTGATATAATTAAAGTACCAAAGGTAAGTTAGTTACATAAAACCGACTATGGTGATATACGGGAGTCAGACCTCTACATGGTGTTGAAGACTAATCCATTAAGTGAATTAGGATCCTAAAGTGTAGACGAGATGCCCACCTGCGAGTAAGCGGGATTTTATCACACTCACTTACATTTGGTTTTTTTATTGGAGAATTTATGGAAGAAAGAATTATAGAATTAATTGGTAAAGAAAAATTTGCCAAAATCGAAAAAACAAAAATCTTATTAATTGGCTTAGGTGGAGTGGGAGGATATGCTTTTGAATCTTTAGTTAGAAGTGGATTTAAAAGGATCACCGTCGCCGACTTTGATACATTTGAAAAAACTAATATGAATCGACAAATTTATGCAACAGAAGATTCATTAAACCAAAATAAGTGTATCGTAGCTCAAAAAAGGGCTTTAAAAATTAATCCAACTTGTCAAATTACAACTTTAACAGAGAAAATAATACCTGAACAAATCACAGAAAAATTTTTAGAAGATTTTGATTATATCCTAGATGCTTGTGATGACGTTTTAGTAAAAGTAGCTTTAATAAAAGCTTGTAAAAATGCCAAAAAGAAATTAATTTCTTGTATGGGAACGGCAAATAGAACCCATCCTGAACTCTTAAGTATCACAACCCTTGAAAAAACAACAAACGATCCATTAGCCAAAAAATTAAGAAATGTTTTTAAAAAAACAAGTTATTTAAAAACAAAAGTAGTATGGAGTAGTGAAGTACCTGTAAAGCAAAAAAAATTAGGAACACTTTGTCCTGTTCCTATGAGTGCAGGATCTCTATTATGTTCCTACATTTTAAATGAAATTTTAAAAGAAGAAAATTAACTTCTTTTTTTATTTTACTAATCGGTTTTCCTGCCAGATTTGATAGAGTAGAGGAAATCGGTTCATTTTTTTTACCATCATCGGAAGAATTTCCAAATTATTTTTTCCTTCTACAGTGTAACAATGACTAAAAAGCTTTGCTTCTTTTTTAGTTTTAACTAACAATCGACCATAAGAAAAGTTTCTAGAAGTAAAACTGCTACCAGTTAAAAAAAAGTCTCCTAAAGTTCCTGTATAAATCACTTCGCCGGAATAATTTAACGTTTCATAAAGAATTTGATTGTATTCTTTATAAGCTTCTGTTAAATAAGAAAAAACAGTAGAGCGATAAGGACTTTTTGCATAAGCCATTCCAGCCCCAATTGCATAAATATTTTTTAATACACTGGCAAGTTCCAAAACTTTTTCTTCCTTCATTTCTTCTAAATGAATCTTTCTTGGAACAATCGATTGAAAATAAGAAAAAGCACTTTTATTCTTAGTCGCGACTGTAATAAACACCTCGGCATCATTAAATAAATCTTTAGCTAAATTAGGACCAGCAAAAAAGGCTATTTTCTTAGCATTTAAGGCTTTTTTAACAAAATGGGTAAAGTAATACGGCTTTTCACTTAAAAGCCCTTTAGAGCCTATAAAAATAGGGATATTCACTTTGTAATCCTTTTTAAGTTTTAAAACAATCTCCTTTACATATAAACTAGAAACCAATAAAAAAATAGAAGAAGTATTTTGTAAAGCTTCACTTAAAGAAGAAGTAACTAAAATATTTTGAGGCTTATAAACTTTTTTTCCATCAAAAAGCAACTTATTTTCATTTAAAGCCATTTGAGATACTTCTTTATCATGAGTCCATATAACAATTTGATTTTCTTTCTTTTTTGATAAAGATTTAGCTAAAGCAAGACTAAAAACACCACTTCCAATACAAGTTATTTTCATTTTTCACCTCGCATTTCATGCCATAATTTATTCAAATTATCTTCATATTTATTATGACGTGGATGATAATATTTCTTTCCTTTTAAATTAGCCGGTAAATATTCTTGTTTAACATAAGAATTTGGATAATTATGAGGATAAAGATAAGTAGTAGAATTTGTTTTTATATGATCTGGAACATTCCCAGTACTTCCTTTATGAATGTCATTTAAAGCTTCATCTAAAGCAACGTGTGCACTGTTGGATTTAGGAGATAAGGCCATCTCTGTAACAATCGTTCCTAAAGGAATACGAGCTTCAGGAAGGCCAACTAATTCACTAGCGTGAATCGCTGCCATCACTTTAGGACCAATAGAAGGATTAGCAAGCCCAATATCTTCATAAGCAATTACACTCATTCGCCTATAAATGCTATCTAAATCTCCAGCTTCAATAAGTCTAGCTAAATAATGCAAGGAAGCATCGACATCACTTCCACGAATTGATTTTTGAAATGCCGACAATACATCATAATGGCCATCTTCATTCTTATCATGAAAGAAAACTGGTTTTGCTTGAATATTTTTTAAAATGTCTAAAGTAACCAAATGATTTGTTGAAGCATAATAAGCCGTTTCCAGTAAATTTAAAGCACTTCTGACATCTCCACTAGAAGAAGTAGCAATAAACTGTAAAGCATCTTCATCAATTTTAATCTCAGGCAAATAATTTAAAGCCCTTTTTAAGCCCGTTATAATATTTTCAATTGTTAATTCATGTACTTCAAAAATTTGAACTCGACTACGAATAGCAGGATTAATTTTATGATAAGGATTAGAAGTCGTTAAGCCAATTAAAAGAATAAGTCCAGATTCAATATGAGGAAGTAATAAATCTTGCTTATCTTTATTCATACGATGAATTTCGTCAATAATCAAAATCATCTCGCCATGCATCTTGGCTTCTTCTATTGCAATATCAAAATCTTGTTTGTTGTTAATCGTCGCATTTAAAAATCTATAAGGCATATCGATTTCTTTTACAATAGCGTTTGCAATTGAAGTTTTTCCAGTCCCAGGCCGTCCATATAAAATCATAGAGCACAAATGTTTATTTTTAACCAAATTTGTTAAAACTTTATTTTCTCCCACCAAATGTTCTTGACCAATAATTTCAGATAACTTTGTAGGTCGCATTTTATTTGCTAGATTTTCCATATTCTTCACCAGTTTTAATTATAACAAACAAACTATCGTTTGACAATTTTTCTGCATTTTTATATACTTAAATAGGGATACTATGAAAGAAAATAAATTACCAGAATGTATGCAAAAATACATCGATACTTTACAATATGAAAGAAAATTAAGCAAAAATACTATTCTTTCTTATCAAGATAATCTAAAAACTTTTTGGGAATATATTGCTCCAAAAGATCCATTACAAATCAAAAAAGAAGATATCGAAAAATTTCTTAAATTTGAACAAGAAAAAAAGGTTACAACAAAAGCTCATTACTTTACGGTTTTACAAAACTTTTATCTTTTTTGCCTAGAAGAAGGATTTATAACCCAAAATCCATGTGAAACAATTCATCTGCCTAAATTGCCAGATAAATTGCCAAATTATTTAACTTATGAAGAAGTAGATCGTTTACTAGATATGCCTTTAAAGACCGATTATGATTATCGCACTAAAGCCATGCTAGAACTTTTATATGCTACAGGAATGCGAGTAAGTGAATTATTATCCTTACGTTTTTCAAATATCGATTTAGAAAATACACTTGTTCGAGTAGAAGGAAAAGGAAGTAAAGAAAGAATCATTCCTTTTAACGATACAAGCAAGAAATACTTAGAACTCTATCTGAACTCCTATCGTCCAAAATTAGTAAAACAAGGAAAAAATTATGAAGAGCTTTTTTTAAACAATCGCGGAACCCCAATGACGAGACAAGGCTTATTTAAATTGATAAAACAACTATGTAAAGAGCTAGGTATCCAAAAAAATGTAAGCCCACACATATTAAGACATTCATTTGCAACACATTTATTAAATGCAGGTGCAGATTTACGAGTCATACAAGAATTTCTTGGCCATAGCAGTATATCTACTACTCAAATATACACACATGTTTCTAAAGAACATATAAAAAGCGAGTATATGGAAAGTCATCCACGTAGTAAAAAAGAATGATAAATAAACCATCATTCTTTTTTCTTTTACTAACAATTTCTGTTTTCTCTTTGTTCTTCTTTTCTAGAATTTTGACGACTTTGATTTTTTCTAGAAGAATTAGAACGATTTTGTTTTTGATTATTATTCTTTTTCATAATCTTTTTACCTCCCACTAGTATTATGGCTAAGCAAAAAAATATCATACTCAATTTTTTTTGTTTTATTTGCCAATGTTTGGTATTTCGTGTAAAATAAAATGTAGGTGAAGAAAATGAAAAAATATTGCTTAATGGCAGCCAAAAATGGAAAAGCTTATCTACTTAGAATACCAATTCAAACCGAAGAAGAAATTATTTTAGTAAATTTAGTTGAAGATATTAGTTACATAGATGCCTTTTTCACTTTGAATTATTCTAAAAAAGAAGCTTTAGAAACATTAAAAAAGTACAATCCGACCTTTTTTAAAGGAGATACCAATATAGATAAAATAGACCTATTTATTGCTAGACCAACTTATAATCAAAAAAACAAACATCATAGAATTCGCTTCTATGAATGTCTTTTTAAAGACTCATCTAATTTACGTTCATATCCTAAAATGGTAAGTTTTCTCCAAAATTTTGCCTTTGAAAGAGTAAAAAAGGCCCAAAATCACGAATCTATAAAACTAAGTCCAAGTAGAGAATTAGAAGAATTTATAAATTTTCTTTTATCTTTAACCATGACCAACAGCGAAGCCAAAAAAACACTTACGCGACATGAAAGTATATTAAATTCTGAAACAAAGAAAAAAATACGTGAATATTACAATTATAACGATCGTCTAATTTATAATGAAATTAAAAATCAAATGCTTTCCTATAAAGAATTACGAGGCTTTTGTTTAGAATATATTGAACATAATAGAAAACAAAAAAGTAATTTCAAATCGATAAATAATAATCGTAGAAGATATTTATATCCAAGCAATATATTCGGTTTCACTTATAATTTTGAACTTTCACTAGATGAGCTAAACTATACCCCATTAAATTATATCCCGCCCCTTACTCAAGAGGAAGAAAATGCAATTTTAGAAGAGAAAATCGAAAGATATATTAAACAAATGCCTTTTTCAAAGCCAAAAATGCAAGAATACTATGAACAAGGTGGAATTTCATGTATTTATGAAAATATGGATGCCAATGAAATATATAGCTCATTAACCGATGAAGATAAAGTCAAATTAAAATTAATTAGCATTCAAGAATACCAAAGAAAAAACTATTTAAAAATGAAAGATTATTTTACAGGTCAAAGACATAAAATGTAATAGGTGATTCTATGTCTTTTTTCATGCCTTTAATCATTTCTTCTGTCGCAGGTCTATCAACCGTCTTGGGATCAATTGTAATATTTTTTAAATGGAAAAGAGAAAACATCAATAAATTTATCACTTTTTGTTTAAGTCTATCTTTAATCATTATGATAGGAATTTCTATCACCGAATTAATTCCTGAAGCCAGTTACTCCATTTTAGTAAATTTCAAATTAGCAAAGGGAATACTTATATCTCTATTAGTTTTTTCAATAGGTATTTTAAGTGTTTATTTTCTAAACAAAAAAATAGAGAAGAGTAGTAGTAGCGATTTAGACTTATATCGATTAGGCATACTTTCAATGCTTGCCTTAATGCTCCACAATCTCCCAGAAGGAATTGTAACCTTTCTAAGTAGTTACCAAAATATGGAATTAGGATTAAAAATCAGTATGGCTATCATGCTTCATAACATTCCAGAAGGAATAAGTATTGCTGTACCAATTTACTACGCAACAGGATCAAAAAAAGAAGCTATCAAAAAAACATTTTTATCAGGTTTAGCCGAACCTCTAGGAGCCATTTTAGCCTTTCTTTTTTTAAGAAATTTTATTACCGATACAATGATTGGACTCATTTTATTATTTGTAGCCGGACTCATGATAACACTAGCTATCCACGAACTTTTGCCAAAAGCTTTAACTTACCATGAGAATAAATACATTATCTTAGGTTTTATAGTAGGAATACTTCTTCTTGGAATTAATCAGTTTATTCTTTAAAAGAGAGTAGAGGAGTATGTTTACAGAATTTGAAAAAGAGTTTTTAAAAATCAATCAAATGAAAAAATTTGATCTATGGTTTTGGGGAACTTGCTTTTTAACAACTTTGATAAATCTTCTTTTAAAAATATTTTTTAAAATAAATCTTACGACATTCATAAGCATTTATCTTGGGAGCTTTCTACTTATTTTATTTATTTTTCTATATAAAGCACACAAAAAATACCCCAAAAAGAGAAGGAAGATAATGAATTATACAATCTTTTAAAAAAATATAAAATTACCAAAAAAGAAGATATAAAATTTTTAATTGAACATTATGAATTGAAAGAAATAATGAATAAACCAAAAGCATTTTTAAGCAAAATATGCGAACTAATAATCATAATTCTTCCAATAATAGCCATATTTTTTGGCGAAAATAAAAAATATATACTTATTATAGCCTTAATTATAATATGTATTTATGTAATTTGTTATATTATAAATAACTTTTTAATAAAAGCCATATTTTTAGGTTATGATATTATAAAAAACGAAAATATGTATACATTACTTATTGATGAATTATCAGAGATTTATTTTAATTATGACAAATATCAAAAATACTTGAGATAATTTTAAGTGGTTTACATAACATACATTATGCTATATTTAAAAAAATAAAAGAAAAAGCCTTTCCTTAGCAAGATTTTTTATATACAAGTTATAAATCTATACTAAATATTAAATTCAATTTATCAAACAATTTTGATTTTTTCAAAAAAACAATTTTTTTAAATTTTTTCATTAATGCAATTTTTCTAATTTGCATCGAATTGCTTCAAAACGCATAATTCATCATCTGGTGTAATTTGCATCGAAATAAAAGAAAATGAATAATCGATCATCTCGTTGCAGCAAACTCTCTTCCCCTATTGAATAAAAAAATCGATAGGGGACTTAGCAAGAAAAAAGTACTAAAATCTTAGTACTTATTATGCATCACTCATCATAGAACCACGCGATTCAATTTCTGCAATTTTTTCAAAAACTTCTTCTGCATTATTTACATTGATTTCCGTATAACCAAGTTCTTTTAAAGCTTGAATACGCACAGTATTTAATTGTTGAGTTCGACTTAATTTTTCTTCGTTTTTTTTCTCGATTTCTTGAACAAAACGGCGATGAGATTCAGCTAATTTACTACGTGAAGCTCCCCCATTATTATAAAGTGTTAGGGCAGAGTACAATATACCTTCAAAAATAAATTGCTTATCCTCATTAAATTTAAACTCATCTGGTTTAGTAAATCCCGTAATCTTAGACATATAGCCAAAAATGTACTTTATTTCAGGAACATTACTCATAGATTGTAACATATGAAATAAATAAAGAAAAGCATAATAATTTTCTTCCCTCTTCCCCTCTTCTCCTAATTTTTCCTTTAAAAGATTTACAATATCCGTTAAAAGGATTTGGGATTCCTTTGTTAAATTTTTAAGATCAAGATAACTTTCCATTTCATTAGAATTTTTCATACTTTGATTTAAACGATTTTCAACACTCATTAGATAATCCGTTGTAACATTAATATTATCTAAAGTTTTATCTGAATCGTCTGAAATGTCTAATAATTTATATAAAAGAATTTTTTTCTCTTTTGGCCATTTATTAATGTCATCCAATTCAAGATAGTTGTATACCATTTGTCTTGAAACTCCTAAATATTTAGCCAATCGAACTTTTGATATTCCTAATTCTTGTAATAATTCATTTAATTTATTCATTTTCATGCCTACTCTCTTTAATATTTACATTATAATTATATCTACTTAACATTTTTGTGTCAAGTGAAAGTAAACATTTTTTGCAAATCTTTAATCGCTTAAATACCACATTTTTTCATTATTTTTAAAAACCGTTTTTATAATTCCACTGCCTAAACATTCCTCTCCTAAATAAAAGACACAGAATTGACCTGGAGTAACCGCTTTTACACCTTCAGGATAACTCACCTTTACCTCATCGTTACCTAAATATTCGACTTGCACAGAGTAATCCTCACCACGATATCGGAACTTAGCTGTACAAAAAGTAGGATGAACAGAACTAATCCAATTAACTTGTTCCAAAATACAAGCATCGCTCACCAAAAATTCACTATCTTCTCCAAAAGCGACATATAAAATATTCTTAGAAACACTTTTTCCACATACATAATGCCTTTGATTCTGACCGGATAATCCAACATTTCTTCTTTGTCCAATCGTATAATTCATAAGACCTGTATGTCTGCCAATAACCTTATTCGTACGAACATCGACGATATCTCCAGGATTAGGCTTTAAATAATTATGAATAAACTCTTGAAAATGTCTTTCGCCAATAAAGCAAATACCTGTTGAATCCTTTTTCTTTGCAACATTCAAATGAATTTCCTCGGCAATTTTTCGGACTTCATTCTTAGTTAAATTACCGACCGGAAACAATACGTTTTGAAGTTGATTTGGAGTTAATTGAGCCAAAAAGTAAGTTTGATCTTTATTTTGATCTATTCCCCTCAAAAGTTTAGTACCAACTAAACGAGCATAATGACCCGTAGCCATATAATCAGCTCCAAGCTTTTTAGCTTCTTTTTTAAAAACATCAA
>CALVOC010000029.1 GCA_944350145.1 uncultured Bacilli bacterium | reverse complement strand
TACTTTACATTAATATTTTTGTAAAGCAATTTTTTTGAAAATTACAATAAAAAAATTAAAAATACGAAAACTCAAATAAACTTTTCGGTTGTATGTTAAAATTTATTTATAATAGGATTTGAGGTGTTCATATGAATGTAGCATTTGAAAATTCATGGAATAAATTTGAAGATTTTATTCGTGAATATATGAGGGGTTACAAAATCAAAAAAATCATTTAGATTTTATCCCTTTATTAAAAGAAGATGTGTCTAATTTTGATTTCATTGGTTTATAAAAAATTGACAATTTTTAAAAGAGATAGTATAGTAATGCCAAGAAATGCGTTGAAAACTAGAGTAGCTATAGACATTTTTTTAAAGAGAGATGAGGGTTGGTGGAACTCATTAAAAAATCTATAATGAATAAAAGAGTGGGAGCATGATCGTAATTCTGCGTTAAAGAAAGAAAGAGCATGGCAACATGAATTAAGGTGGTACCGCGGATTTAACAGTTATTCGTCCTTAGTGGATAGATAACTGTTTTTTATTTATAGGAAGGTGAAAAATAATGAGAGAATTTAGTGAACAAGAACTTGTAAGAAGAGAAAAATTACAAAATATTAAAAATCCATATCCTGAAAGATATGAAGTGAATACGGAAATTGGTAAAGCTAGAGATTTAGAAGATGGCACTACTGGTATTCGGGTTGCTGGACGAATTGTCTTGATGCGTAAGATGGGAAAGATGAGTTTTTTGACTATTGGGGATATTACTGGAAGAATTCAGATCTCTGTAAAAATGGATATGATAGGGGAAGAAGCTTATCAAGATTTTAAACAAAATTTTGATTTAGGAGATTTCATCGGAGTAGATGGAGAGGTCTTTACTACTCATACTGGTGAGAAAACGATTCGGGCTAGTGAGATTACCTTTTTAGGAAAGGCTTTAAAACCGCTTCCTGAGAAATTTCATGGATTGGAAGATCAAGAACTTATTTACCGGGAACGTTATGTTGATTTAATTATGAATGAAGATGAAAAAAAGAAGTTTTTATTTCGAAGTGCTTTTATTCGCGAATTGAGAAATTATTTAAATGATAAAGGCTATATTGAAATAGAAACTCCAATTTTGAATAATAAACCAAGTGGTGCAACAGCTAAACCTTTTGTTACACATCATAATGCTTTGGATATTGATTTGTATTTACGAATTGCTCCAGAAACTTATTTAAAAAGAGCGATTGTTGGTGGATTTACGAAAGTGTTTGAAATTGCTCGTTGTTTTCGAAATGAAGGAATGGATACGACTCATTTACAAGATTTTACAATGATTGAAGGATATGGTGCTTACTTAAATTATAAAGATAATATGGTGTTTTTAAGAGAGATGCTTCAAAATATTGTTCAAAAACTTTTTGGAACTTTATGTATTCAAGTTGGTGATAAGATGGTTGATTTAAGCGGAGAATGGCCAAGTGTTAGTTTTAGAGAACTTATTTTGAAATATGCAAATATTGATATTTATGAAGAAGATACTAAAGAAAAACTTTTAAATAAAATCAAAGAATTAAAAATTGATATAGATTCTGAAACACCTTTGGAAAATTTGGGATATGGGAACTTAGTAGATCAACTTTATAAAAAAGTTGCAAGACCTTATTTAATTAATCCTGTATTTTTAGTAGATCATCCGATTAGTTTGTCTCCTTTAGCTCGTGCAAATGATGAAAATCCAAATTTAACCGATCGATTCCAATTAGTTATTAATGGTGCTGAAATTATTAATGCTTATTCTGAACTTGTTGATCCTCAAGAACAAGAAAGAAGATTAGAAGAGCAAGCAAGATTAAAAGCTCATGGTGATGAAGAAGCTATGCCTATGGATTATGATTACATTAGTGCTATGGAATATGGTATGCCTCCTATTAGTGGTTGGGGTATGGGAATTGATCGATTGATTCAACTTTTAACTGCTAGTGATAACATAAAGGATGTCGTTTTATTTCCTTTAATGAAACCAAAAGATGAGAACAAGTAATTTTCTTGTTCTTTTTTAATTATTTTCTTTTTTCACAAAAATTTCATAAAAAAAATTGTTAATTTTCTTTATTTTATGGGGATTTGTGCTATAATTTTGTTTGGAGGAGGATGAAATGAAGAAATTGTTTAAAGAACACGATTTGGTAAAACTTGTATCAATAGTATTACTTGTTATTATTGTGATGTCTTGGTTTATTCCATATGGTACATTTGGTAGCAGTTCTACTTTTTCTGAAGGAAGTGTAACTCCTATTGGAATTGTACATATTATTTATGGATTTATTTATTCACTTCAAAACTATGCGATTCAATTTGTTTTTCTTATTTTGATCGGTATGTTTTATGGTGTTGCTACTAAGACAGAAGGCTATAAAGCTTTAGTTTCTAGAATGGCTAATGCTTGTAAAAAAATTGAAATTGTAGTTGCATTAGTTATTTCATTTATTATTTGCTTATTAGCCTCATTCTTAAATAACACTTATGTACTTTTATTATTTATGCCTTTCTTAGTATCTGTATTAAGAAAAATGGGCCTAGATAAAATAAGTTCATTTGCCATTACTTTTGGTTCTATTTTAGTTGGTGTATTAGGTGCTACTTATGGAACAGAAGGTTTTATTGGATTTGTTGAATATTTAGGATACAGTGGTGGAGAAGTTTCTATTGCTACAGAACTTATTGTTCGTGCCGGTGTTTTATTACTTGCTTATATCTTATTTAGTTTCTTTAATGTTATTTATATTAAAAAACTTTTGGAAAAGCAAACAGATAAGGCTGAAGTTAAAGTTATTGATGATAAATTTGCTGTAGAAGAACCTAAGAAAAAGAATACAAAAATTTGGTCAACAGTTATTTTGATGGCTATTTTAGTTATTTTTGCAATTTTAGGATTTATTACATGGAATGCTACAGTAAATGGTACTGAAGTATGGGGAATTACTATTTTCGATGATTTCCATGAATGGCTTATGGGATTAAGTATCGGTAGCGATGATTTTGCTATTTTTAATGCTTTATTTGGCGGATCATTAGCAAACTTTACAGCTACTTTGGTTCCACCATTAGGAAATTGGTATTTATTTACTTATTCAATCGTTATTATTTTTGTAATGATTGTTATGGCAATTGCTTCCAAAATGAAATTATCTGAATTTATTTCTAATATTGGTGAAGGATTCAAAAAAGTGATTCGTCCAGCTATGCTTTTAGTTTTAGCATATATGGCCTTTATCTTCTTATATTGGGTACCAATTATTCCAACAATTATTAATGAAATTGGTAAATTAACAACAGGATTTAATCCATTTGTTGCTACTTTACAAGCATTTATTGGAGCTTTCTTCAATTCCGACTTTGCTTATTTAGGATTTAGTTTAAGTTCTTATTTAGCAGGATTTAGTGGTGCTGAAGGAAACTTGATCGTCGTTATCTTTACAACGATTTATGGTTTGGTACAATTTATTACACCAATTAGTGTCTTCTTATTATTTGGTCTTTCTTATATGAATATTCCTTATAAGAAATGGCTTAAATATATTTGGAAGTTCTTTGTAGGTATGTTAGTTTGCTTATTAGTAATCTTTACATTACTTGCTTATTTATAAGATTACCATTTGGTGATCTTTTTTTTAGGGAGGATTGAGAAATATGGAATATAAAAAATTTGGAAATCATTATGTTATTCGCATGGAAAAAGGCGAAGAAGTTATGGAAAAGTTAAAAGAATTATGTTTGAAAGAAGATATTCGTTTGGGAAGTATTTCTGGACTTGGAGCTGCTGGTGAGGTTGAAATCGGTTTATTTAATACTGAAAGTAAAGAATATAAAACTACTGTGATGAAAGGTATGTTTGAAATTACTTCTTTAATTGGAAACATTACTCGAAAAGATGATGAGGTTTATTTACATTGCCATATTAATTTTAGCGATGCTTCATTACATACTTATGGAGGTCATTTAGTTCGAGTAATTATTTCGGCAACTGGTGAGATTGTTGTTACAAAAATTGATGGAGAAGTCAATCGTCGTTTTGATGAGAATATCGGTTTGAATTTATTTGATTTTTCTAAATAATTTTGTATAAAAATCCTTCTATTTTACCATAACAAACATAGAGTAAAATAAGGAGGATTTTTTTTATGTTTCATAATTATGGTTTTGAAGTAGCTAGTATTTTAAAAAAAGCTGAAGATATTCGGTATGAATGTAAGCATCCTTATGTGGGAACAGAGCATTTGTTATTGGCTTTACTTTTTGAAGAAAATGAAACAACTCAAGTATTTGAAAATTTTGGAGTCAATTATACCTCTTTTAAATCCTTACTAATAGATACGATTGGACAAGCATCTTCTTATCAAGAATTAAATTTGTATACTCCGATGCTAAAAAAAGTTTTAGAAATTGCTAATATGGAAGCTATGGATTTAAATCATGGTGTTGTAAAACCAGTATATTTGGCTTTAGCATTGCTTGAGGAAGGAGAAGGAATTGCAATTCGTTTGCTTTTACAAATGGATATTTCCTTAGATGATTTGTATCTTTCTTTAAAACAACTTATTACTCCTAGAAGTAAAAAGAATAAAAATTTGGAAATCTTTAAAATTGGAGTTTCTATGAGTCAAAACCTTGGTAAAGAAAAAGTCATTGTTGGACGTGATAAGGAAATTGATTTTATGATTGAAACGTTGCTTAGAAAGCAAAAAAATAATCCTTTACTTATTGGTAAAGCTGGTGTTGGAAAAACGGCCTTAGTTGAAGAATTAGCTAGACGAATTAAATACCATGAAGTTCCGAAGGAATTGGAAGGGATGGAAATTATTCTTTTGGAAATGGGAGCACTTGTTGCCGGCACAAAATATCGCGGCGAATTTGAAGAGCGGCTTAATAAAATTATTAAAGAAGTGCTTCATGAAAAAAACATTATTTTATTTATTGATGAAATTCATTCTATGGTGAATGCAGGCGGGGCTGAAGGTGCAATTGCTGCTTCTGATATTTTGAAACCTTATTTAGCTCGTGGAGAAATTAAGATTATTGGAGCAACGACGTTAGCAGAGTATCATGAATTTTTAGAAAGAGATAAAGCACTCGATCGACGTTTTGAAAAAATTATGATTGAAGAACCATCTTTAGATATGATGCAGACTATTTTAGATGCTGTCGTTCCTTCTTTTGAAAAATATTATAATATTTCCATTAGCGAAGAAAATAAAAAAGATTTTTTATATTTTAGTAATTCTTATTTATTTAATAAAAGTAATCCGGATAAAACTATTGATTTAATTGATTCTGTCTGTGCTCGCAAGAAAGTTAAGGCTTCTTCTTTACAATCGAGTCAAAATACATTAGAAAAAATTCAACGTAAAAAGGAGAAGAGTTTGAAAAATGGGGATTTTAAAAGTGCTTTAAAAGAAGCCATTGATGAAGAAGAATATAAGAAGAAATTAAAAGCTTCCTCATTTAAATTGACTTTGACTCGTGAAGATATTTTGGAAATGATTGAAACGAAAACAAATTTTTGGTTACAAAAGGATGATCATATTTTATTAGAAAAATTGAAAAAAAATTTGCTTGGTAGTCTTTTGGGACAAGATGACGTATTATTAAAATTTGTTGATTCTTTAAATTTGAATTGTCAAAAAAATATGAGTTTTTTATTTGTTGGAGGAAGTGGAGTTGGAAAAACTGAAACGGTTAAAATTGTCAGTGATACTTTAAGGACGTATTTTATTCGAATTGACATGAGTGAGTATAATACTATTGATAGTGTTCATAAATTAATTGGATCGCCTTCTTATTATGCTGGGTATAAAGAACCTTATGTTTTTCAAAAAGTAAAGGAACATCCGTATTCCACAATTCTTTTTGATGAAATTGAAAAGGCTCATCCTAAAGTGCTAAATTTATTGTTACAAATTTTAGATGAATCTTTTGTTACAGATTCCTTTGGAGAAGTGATTCGGTTTGATCATACCTTTATATTCTTAACAAGTAATGTTATTGGTCGAGATCCAATTGGTTTTGAAAATTCAAAAAAATCTTCTTTTGATGGCTTCTTTTCAAAGGAATTTATCGGACGTATTGATGAAGTAGTAAAATTTAATTCAATAACAAAAGAAGTGGCTTTAGACTATATTCATAAACATTTAAAAAATCAAGATATTTTAGAAGAACAACTTCTACATGATGCTGAGATTGAAAAATATGGGTTGCGAAATTTAAAAAATTTGATTCGAAAATATAATAAAAAAATCTCTTTATTAAATAATTAGAGATTTTTTGTTCATATTAGTAATAGGTGATGGTATGGCAAAGTCCTATAGTGTTATTAATTTTGGGTTGATTAGTATTCCTGTAGAATATTCTTCTGCAGTTATTAACAATGATATTTCTTTTCATCAACTTCATAAAAAGTGTTTAGAAAGAATTAAATATCAAAAGTATTGTCCCCATTGTCATAAAGTTTTAAAGGAAAATGAAATTGTTAAGGGAATTGTTCATGATGATGAAGAGCTTGTAGTCTTTGAAAAAAAGGAATTAGATGCTTTGAAACCAGAGAATGATGGAGATATCGAAATTGTTTCTTTTATTCCTTTAAAAGAAATTGATCCTAAATATATGCAAAAAAATTATTTTTTAATTCCTGCTAAAAAGGGAAAAGCATATTTTTTATTGTTAGAAACTTTAAAAAAAATGAAATTAGTTGGATTGTGTAAAATGGTTATTCATAATAAATTTTATTACGCTATTTTAAGGTGTGCAGATGATTATTTTTTATTAACAACACTTTTTTTTGAAGCAGAAATGCAAGAAATTCCCAATTTAAAGGTTCCAAAACTTATGAATAAAGAATTAGAATTAGCTACTATGCTCGTTAAAAAGATGCAAGGACATTTTGAACCTAAAAATTATCATGATGAATTCGAAGAAACTATTCAAAAAGCTATTGATTTAAAAGCTAAAGGGAAATCTTTTCATAAATCAAAGAAAAAAACGACTAAGGAACTTTCTAGCTTAATGCAAGCTTTAGAAAAAAGTTTGAAAGCATGAATTTGTTTTCACAAACTTTTAAGCCAATGCTTTTACAAGAAAAAAAGGAACCTTTTAATTCAAAAAAATATCTTTATGAATTGAAATTTGATGGCATGCGGGCTTTGCTTTTTGTTAGTCCTCATTCTTTTAAAATTCTAAATCGTCATGAGCAAGATGTTACTTGGAAGTTTCCAGAGTTAAAAGAAATTCAAAAAAATGTTTCCCTACCAGTTATTTTTGATGGAGAAATTGTCTGTTTTGATCAAGGTAAACCAAGTTTTTCTTTTTTACAAAAACGTTTTTCATTGAAAAATAAATCAAGTATTCAAAAAGTTCTTTTAAATTATCCTGTTTTTTATATTTGTTTCGATATTTTGTATGAAAAGAAATCTTTAGTATCTTTTCCTTTAATTGAACGTAAGAAAATTTTGGAAAAATATCCTGATACTTCTCATTTTACTAAATCGCCTATTTTTTTCGATGGAAAAAAATTGTTTTCACAGGTAAAAAAAATGGGACTTGAGGGGATTGTTGCTAAGCAAAAAGATAGTTTTTATGAAATTGATTCTAGAACAAGTTCTTGGATAAAGATAAAAAATATTCAAAGAGAAGAATTTTTTATTGGGGGATATAAAATAGAAAAACAAAATGTTTCTTTATTTTTAGGAAAGTTTAAAGAGAAAAAGCTTTATTTTGTTGGGCGGGTTTCTATTTCTAAAGAGAAATTTCATAAAATAAATGTTAAAAGTTTAAAAAAAGAAAAATCTCCTTTTTTTGATTTTTCTTCTAATGAAGTTTTGTATGTGAAACCAGTTCTTTGCTGTTATGTAGAATTTTTAGAGAAAAGTAAAACTGGAAAATTAAGACATCCTGTTTTTCGAGGCTTAGTCAATTTTGACTAAGATTTTTTCTTTTGAACAAAGACGATCTAAAGAAACTTCTAAAACAGTTGCAATATTATATAGGACAGGAACACTTACTCCTTTACCTGTTTCATTTTCTAAATTGGCAATTTGAGTTGTAGTAATTCCTACTAATTCTGCTAGTTTTGCTTGGGTAATACTTTCGTTTGGGTGTGTAAGATTATAGGCATTTCGATAAAATTTGACATTCTTACCAATCACGCAGAAAATTTCGTTTTTTTGTTCATTTAAATATAACTTCATTTTAATCACCAATATTATTGTATGAAATTGTTAAAAAATTGAAAATCAATCTAGAATTATTTTTTGTTATTTTAGTGTTTTTTAATTTATTCTTTTAATATAATTTCCTGCTTTTTAAAATAGTATTACTTTTTCTTTTGGGAATCTTTTTGCTTTTTTACTTTACAAAAATATTGTGTTGGTATAAATGATTATAATAATTTTTATTTATGTAAAATTGTACTTTTTAAACTTGTGTTTCAATGGATTTAATGCTACTCTTGAAATAAGATAGTTCTTGTATGGGTGATATTATGGTTGAAGATAATATTTCTATAGATTTAAGGGATTTGAAACTTGATCGTGCCAGTTTTTATGATTATATGGGGAAGATTTATAGTTCTCCACAAGATTATCAACAAAAGTTTGCTCAAGCCTTTTTGAAAAGCGGAAAGTTAAATGAAATTACAGATGAAACTTGTCTTTTTTATCTTTTTGTTATCCCGAATGTTCTTTCTTCATTAATTGGTACACCTCAAATTACCCAGTTTTTTATTAAATATTTTTATAAAGTTCCAGGAAAATTTATTAAAACTTTGATTCAACTTAGTCCAGAGGATTTTAATCGGTTGTTTGATTTAAAAGAAGTACATGATTCCTTTATGCAATTAAATGAAGAAACTTTACAAAATATTTTAAATAAATTTTTAAAAAACGGAAATTTTAGTTGGATGACTAGTCAGACGTTTGTTGATAAATTACTTAGTTTAGATTCTAGGTCTTTTTATTCATTGTTAGAAAATATCAAGTCAGAGGATGTCATTAATTATTTTAAAAAAAATGGAAATATTGATTTATATATAAAATTTCTTCATTCTATTTTGAATAAATTTTATACGGTAGATGTCTTTTTAAAAGATGAAAATCTTGAATATCACTCGATTATTTCTAAACTTGTTCCTTTGGGTATGGAATCTTTATTGGACGATTCTTTTTTGGATTTATTTCAAAATTATCGAAAGTATATCAGGACTGTTAATCAAAATGTTTATCAAGTTATTAGTGAAAAATTAAAAGAAGTTTTACTGCCTCTGGCTGTAGATACAAAACTTGATTCTGAATATCCTTATTATGATATGGAGATTCAAATTGGTACTAAAATAGAATCTTTGTGTTTAGCAAATTTGAAAGGACCGATAGATTTGGTTTCTTTATTTACTGGAAATTTAGAATATTCTCAAGCACTTTTGGAGGGCCGGTTGAAGGTTTTATCGATTCAGCCTAATTTAAAAAAATCTAATTTGGTCATTACAAAAGAGAAGTGTCCTAATCATTTAGGATTAAATGAGATTGTTTTGAATATAGATGGTAATGAGGAAAGAATTTTAATTAATCTTCAAGATGATTATTTGGATTTGTCTTATTTTTCAGAAACAAAAAAATCTTGTGAAAAAGCCCAAAAAATTTCTATTAAGGAAATTATTGCCTATCCTTCTTATAATCAAAAAGTTTCTGAACCTGGAATTTATCAAGTAACTATTGATTTTGGCGATAAAACAGAAAGTTATTTTATGGAAACAAAAGATAATAATTTAGAAGTTGATCGCCTTTTAGTTAATAATCAACTTTTTCCTATTCAGTCTGTTTTAGCCCAAAAATCTCCAGAGATAGAAGTAACCGATTCTTTTGGAGTACAAAATTATTCTGCAAGCCAGGATATTTTTAAGAGTAAATATGGTGGAAATCAATCTGATGTTGCGATGTTGATTAAGGATTTTTATAAAGAAAATGAAATGTCGACTTTAGATTTTCAAAAAGCTCAGTTATTGATTTCTTTCATTAACAAATATTTTCCAAATATTGAAGATGCTCAAAAATTAGAAATTGCTAACACTTATGCTGTAAGTGGTTGTGGATTTATGGCTATTGCCAATGCCTTTGCAACTTATATAGGAAGTTTAGAAAATGGAGAATCTTTTTTTAAAGAGGTTTTTGGTTATGATCTTTATTATTTAGATGGAGAGAATAAAGTTTACAATTTAGAAGCTATTGCTTTTGATATGTATCTGAATTTTTATTCAAAGAAATATCCTAATGTGGATGAATTTATAAAAAAAGCTTTGGGAATTAATAAAGATATTGAGGTTCAAATTTTTCAAACTTATTTTCAAGAACATGGAATAAATTGTAATTTTAGAGAGGTTGCTCCAACTAGTAAGGCAGAATTATTAGCTTATCTCTCTGTTTATAAAGATTCTTTTCTGCTTTTGACAGCCGATCATTTTGATTTGAAATCTTTATCTAGTGAAAATCAAAATTTATCACTTAACTATGATGCTTCTTTAGGAAGTTCTACTTTTGAAAATGGTGCTTATAAAAATATTGATTCGCATATGATGCTTGTTACAGATATTACTGAAAATTTAGATTTTATTGTTTCTTCATGGAGTTCGGCTTATCAATTTTTAAAAAATGATAAAAATGATTTTATGGATTATTTGATAAAAAATAAAGAAGAGGTTTTTCCATTTTGGACAATTCAGTTTTTACAGTTTCAACCAACAAGAACTTTCAAATTAGAAGAGAATATTGAAGAGAAAGTCGGACGAATGCGTTAAATTTTGTTCACATATGAAAAATATGTGAATTTTTGCTTGCAAAATCGGATTCTTTATAGTAGAATTGTTTTCGTATGACGGCGAGGATGTGTGAAGTTACCGATACACTTGGCAAGGTTGCTGAAACGCAACGGATAATTTACACGGAGCAAGTCTATACAAGATATAGGCGAAAGGAGGACATATGTTATGTCAAAGAGTAAGGTTCGTATCAATTTGAAAGCTTTTGATTCTAAAGTTTTAGATTTAGCAGCTGGCAAAATTGTAGAAACTGTCAAAAGATTAGGAGGTACTGTTTCTGGTCCTGTTCCTCTTCCAACTGAAATTGAAAGAGTTACAGTTTTAAGAGCTGTATACATATATAAAGACTCTCGTGAGCAATTTGAAAGTCGTACTCATAAGAGACTTATTGATATTTTAGATCCTAGTAAAGAAGTTGTTGATGCTTTAACAAGACTTGATTTACCAAGTGGCGTTGATATTAACATCAAATTATAATAATAAGGAAAGGAAAAAGAAAAATGAAAGGAATCTTAGGACGTAAAGTTGGAATGACTCAAGTCTTCAGTAAAGATGGAAAACTAATTCCTGTTACAGTTGTTAGTGTTCCTGCTAACACAGTAATGCAAATTAAAACTAAAGATACTGATGGCTATGATGCTATTCAACTTGGCGTAGTAGACAAGAAAGAAAAAAATTCTAGTCGTGCAAGTGTTGGACACGCGAAAAAAGCTAACACTACTCCTAAGCGCTTCTTGAAAGAAATTCGCAATTGTGAAGGAAATTATCAAGTAGGAGATCAAATAAGTGCTGATACTTTTGAAGTTGGAGATATTGTTGATGTTACTGGAACAAGCAAAGGTAAAGGCTTTGCGGGTTCTATTAAAAGACATGGACAACATCGTGGACCTACTACTCATGGTTCTAATTATCATCGTGGCCCTGGATCATTAGGAACTATGTTACCAAAAAGAGTATTAAAGGGTAAAAATTTACCAGGACATATGGGTGCTGAAACTGTTACTGTTCAAAACCTTGAAATTATTGAGGTAAATCCTGCTGAAGAATATATTTTAGTAAGCGGAAATGTACCTGGTGCAAAGAATTCTCTTGTACTTATTCGCAGTGCAGTAAAAAATACTGTTAAGAAAAATCCAAAGGAAATTATTTCTTATGTAGAAGAAACTGTTGTCGATGAAGTGGAAGATGTAAATCCTGTTACTGAGAGTGAACCAGTAAATGAAGAAGCTTCTTCAGTAGAAGAGACTGCTGAAGAGAAAGCAGAATAGAATCATAGAAAGGAAATGTAAAATGGCAAAGATTGAAGTTAAAAATTTAGATGCTCAAAAAGTGCGTGACATCACTTTAAATGATTCTATTTGGACTAATCCAGTTCATGAAGATGCTTTAAAGAAGATGGCTCGTTTACAAATGGCTGCTACACGTCAAGGAACTCATAAAACAAAAAATCGTAGTGAAGTTTCTGGTGGCGGTAGAAAACCATGGAGACAAAAAGGAACAGGACGTGCTCGTCAAGGTTCTACTAGAGCTACTCAATGGGTTGGCGGTGGCATTGCTCACGGTGTACAACCTCGCGATTATGGATTTAAGATTAATCGTAAAGAAAGAGTTTTAGCTCTTAAAAGTGCGTTAGCAGATAAATTTGCTAATAAAGCTGTTGTTGTTTTTGAATCTTTAGAACTTCCTAGTTTGAAAACTAAAGAAATTAAAGACATGATTAAAAAAGCTAATTTAGAAGGCAAGATTTTGTTTGTTACCGCTGAAGATTGTGAAAATCTTTATATGGCTTGTCGTAATTTAGGATATGCTTATCATATTCTAGCAGATGAAATTAATGTGTTAGACATTTTAAATGCAGATACATTAGTTCTTGATGAAGCTGCAGTTAAATTTATCGAGGAGGGTATGTTAAATGCGTAATCCAGATATTATTTTAGGACCAGTTATTACTGAAAAGAGTGTAATGGCTCAACAAAATGGTGTATACGTTTTTAAAGTAGATAAAAAAGCTACAAAGACTCAAATTAAAAGTGAAATTGAACGTCATTTTGGTGTAAAAGTTTTAAATGTAAATACTTTAAGTACTAAACCAAAAGATCGCCGTGTAGGTAGATATACTGGTAAAACAAAAACTTATAAGAAAGCAATTGTAACCTTAGCACAAGGTTCATCAATTGAAATGTAGGGAGGGAAATAGTTATGGCAATTAAAAAATATAAACCAACGACAAATGGACGTCGTGGCATGTCAACTTTAGCTAATGAAGAACTTACAACTTCAACTCCTACAAAATCTTTATTGAAGAAAGCTCGTAAGACTGGAGGACGTAACAATCAAGGTAAACTTACTGTTCGTCATATTGGTGGAGGAGCTAAAAGAAAATATCGTGTTATCGATTTTAAGAGAAATAAGGTTGGTGTAACTGGTAGAGTTGCAACGATTGAATACGATCCAAATCGTAATGCGAATATTGCACTTATTAACTATTTAGACGGAGAAAAAAGATATATCATTGCTCCTAAAGGTTTAAAGGTAGGAATGATTATTGAAAACGGTGCAGATGCAGATATTAAAGTTGGTAATGCTTTACCTCTTCAAAATATTCCTGTAGGTACTGTTGTTCATTGTATTGAACTTAATCCTGGAAGTGGAGCAAGTTTATGCCGTAGTGCTGGAACTTCTGCTCAAATTTTAGGAAGAGAAGATAAATATGTTTTAGTTCGTTTACAATCTGGTGAAACAAGAAAGATTTTAGGTACTTGTATGGCTACTATTGGTGTAGTTGGTAACGAAGATTATGAACTTGTTAACATCGGTAAAGCTGGACGTACTAGACATATGGGAATTCGTCCTACAAACCGTGGTTCTGTTATGAACCCTAATGATCACCCACATGGTGGTGGTGAAGG
>CALVOC010000028.1 GCA_944350145.1 uncultured Bacilli bacterium | reverse complement strand
GATATTTTAAAAGTGTAAGGTGTTAGACTACTTCCTTCTTGATCAGTCATTGGATAAGCTTTCGAAAGAGTAATCGCATCTGTTTCTTCTACAAATTCAATATCAAAACAATCCGTTACTACTTGATTTGATCCACTTTGACTTTTTGTTAAAAACCAATAAGCATAAGAAATACCTATACATACCATAAACAAAATCAAAATAAGTAAGACGATAGCTTTTTTATTGTTCTTTAATTTTTCTATCATAATCATACACCTATCCTTTTTTTCATAAAAAAAATTACTATAAATTCTATAGTAATTTTATCATGATACCCCCCCCCCAGAAGCAATCTTGTCTTTTTGAAATTTACATTTTATTTACACATTTTTAATCTGGGTAAGTACATGTTGTGATGCCATCTTGGTAGGTAATTTGAATGTTCGTGGTGTTTGGAATGGCAGTTTGAGTTTTCGGATTTTTTAAATCTTCTTCTGTAACAAGGCCTTCTTCTAAAAGCATTTTGGCTGTAACATTACAAGATCCAGTACTTCGACATGTATTTTTAATACTTGCTCCAACATTTAAATTTATATAAGTGCAAGCAGCATTTTCTAAAGTGTTTTTAAAATTTTCATATTGTTGTTCTTGTTGCTTTGTGTATGTTGAAGATAAATTACTTACGATGACTGTCCCAACTAAAGCAATTAAACCAATGGTGATAATTAATTCGATTAAAGTAAATCCTTTTTTCATATTGTTTCCTCTTCTCTATTTTTTATTTTAAAGGAAATTCAGAAAAATTACAATATTCCATTATAAAAGACATTCATTAGACATTAGAAAACCCTTGTTTTAATTTTTGGGCTTTTTTTCGTTTTAAAAAATGAAAACACATATAGAAAATAAAGCTGAAAATTACTAATAAGTAAAAACTAATCCCCCGTAGTAACATCATTCCTGAAGTTGCAAGAGATGCTCCATAGATGATTTGATTGGCTTGTAAAAGAAGTCCTTCACTTACTACTACTCCCCCTGGAAATGGCATGAAATCGGATCCCAAAGTAATGCATACTTGAAAGGCAATTACTTCAAAAATGGACATTTCTCTTAAACCAAATGATAAATAGATCACATAGCTAATTGCTAATATGCTAATTCGTTGACAAAGTAAAATCAAGTAAGACTCTAGTAAAATTAACGGATGCTTCTTAGTAAATTCTGCACATTCTTGATATTCCTTTAAAGATTCTTTTAATTTTTTTTCTTTTTCATCTACTTTTTTATATTTGAATTTTTTTAATAAAAATAAAACAAATTGAATGACTTTTTCCATTGTTTTTTTAGAATAAATCAAAACAAAGAAACCAATCATTACTAAAATTGTTGTTCCAAAACCAAGTAACACTAGCCAATTAAATAAAGCATTAAAAGAAAATAATTTCTCATAATAAAAGATTAATCCTAGAATTGCTAGAGTAACTAAGGCAAGCTTATAAATTAAGGTATTTAAAAGAATGACGACACTATTGATGCGATAAGGAATTCCATCGTAATTCATTTCCATCATTTGAACAGGCTGTCCTCCCATACTACTTGGGGTGATCGCCGAAAAGTATACTTCAGTAAAGACATATCCAAATGCTTGATACCAAGTAATTTTATAGCCTAAGTGTTTTAACATTCTTTTTAAATATAAACTATGAAAGAAGGCATAGGAAGCTAAAAGAAGAAAGGCTGCTAGAATAAACCAAGGACTACAATCTAACAAAGATTTAAAAAATTGATCTAAGGAATAATCTTTTAAAATAAAATAATACGTTCCTAAAATTAATACAACAAATAAAATTGCTGAAAGTATATATTTTTTTACATTTTTCATAACTCACCAACCTTAAATATTGTAACATACTCTCTAATAAAATACCATGTCAAAAAAAGGGAAATATTCTTACAAGATTGTAAGAAAAAAAGACAAAGTTTATTATACTTCATCTTTTAAATGGTTTAATTTTTCTTTTTCTTCTTGAAGTTTTTTTCTTTCTTGTGAAACTAAATCTTGAGGAGCTTTAGAAACAAAATTTTCATTCTTTAATAGTTGTTCTCTTTTTAAAATACTTTTTTCTAAAGTTTCTATTTCTTTTTGTTTCTTTTCGGCATCTTCTTTTGTTTCAGTATGTTCGTTATATAAATAGATTTTATAATTATGATATTCAACAACTACATAAGGTAAAGAAATTTCTTCTCTAATCATTTTTCCTTCCCATTTAAGTAGTTTACTTATCAAAGTGTAATCTGCTTCACTTTTTATTTCTATTTTGAATTCTTTTCCAAGATTTAATTCCGCCTTTTTATTTCTAAATAAACGAACGAAAGTCATTACTTCATTGATATGTTCTTCTTCGTCTATAAATATTTCTTTTTTCTCTACTTTTGGATATGGGCTAATAATTAAGGCATCTGTAGTTCCTTTTATTTGTGAATAGATTTTTTCTGTTACAAAAGGCATGAATGGGTGAAGCATTTTTAAAATTCCCACCAAAACTTTTTTTAATGTGGATTTAGTACTTACATTCTCTAGAGAAAATTTGGCCATTTCTATATATTGATCGCAGAAATCTTCCCAAATAAATTTGTAAAGAATGCTTCCGACATTTTGAAATTCGTATTTATCCATATATTTTGTAACGTCTTTAACGGTTTTGTTGTAACGAGTTAAGATCCATTTATCGGCATCAGTAAGTTTAGAAGAATCTTCTTTTTCTAAATCTTCGATATTCATTAAAACAAAACGAGAAGCATTCCAAATTTTATTGATGAAATTCCAAGTAGATTTTACTTTTTCTTCATCGTAACGTAAGTCTGTTCCTGGTGCTGTGGAAGTTGCTAAATAATAACGTAATGCATCGGCTCCATATTTTTCAATTACATCCATTGGATCGACTCCGTTTCCTAGGGATTTGCTCATTTTTCTTCCTTCTTTATCACGAATGAGTCCATGAATGTAACAATATTCAAAAGGACGTTTATGAGTAAAATGAAGACCTTGGAAAGTCATTCTATTTACCCAAAATGGAATAATGTCATAGCCTGTTACCAAAACATTTGTCGGATAATATTTTTTATAATCTTCTGTTTCATCAGGCCATCCTAAGGTACTAAAAGGCCATAGAGCACTTGAAAACCATGTATCTAGTACATCTTCATCTTGTACCCAACCTTCGCCTTCTGGTGCAGTCATTCCAACATAGATTTGATCTTCTTTGTACCAAGCAGGAATTTGATGTCCCCACCAAAGTTGTCTAGAGATACACCAATCGTAAGTAATTTCCATCCAATGATTCATTATTTTTTCATAACGAGCAGGCAAGAATTTCACTTTTGTTTCTTTATTTTTTTGATTTTCTAAAACTTTATCGGCTAAAGGACGCATTTTGACAAACCATTGTTTTGATAAATATGGTTCGACCATTACATCTGTTCTTTCAGAATGACCTACTGAATGGATAATTTTTTCAACTTTTAATAAGTATCCTTTTTCTTTTAATTCTTGAACAATTTTTTCACGTGCTTCAAAACGATCTAAGCCTTGATAACTTAAAGCATTTTCGTTCATGGTACCGTCTGGATTTATGACAACGATTTTTTCTAAGTTATGTCTTAGTCCTACTTCATAATCGTTGGGGTCATGGCATGGCGTAATTTTTACACATCCGCTTCCTTTTTCTGGATCGGCATGAACATCTCCAATGACTGGAATTTCGCGATTCACAATTGGAAGCAATACTTTTTTTCCAATATATTTTTTGTATCTTTCATCGTCTGGATTTACAGCTACCGCGGTATCTCCAAACATTGTTTCTGGACGAGTTGTCGCGATATCTAAATAACCTTCTTCATCGACAAAAGGATATTTAATATGATAAAAAGCACCTTCGACATCTTTGTAAATGACTTCTTCATTAGATAAAGCCGTTTTAGCCATTGGATCCCAGTTAATCATTCTCTCGCCACGATAGATTAAGCCTTCTTCATATAGTTTAACGAAAACCGTTCGAACTGCTTTACTTAATCCTTCATCTAAAGTAAAACGTTCTTTGTTATAATCGAGACTTAAACCCAATTTTGCCCATTGTTTGTGAATATTTTCCGCATATTCTTCTTTCCAATCCCAAGCAACCTTTAACCATTCTTCTCGCTTCATACTTCTAGGATCAATTCCTTCTTCCCGAAGTTTTTTGTCTACTTTTGCTTGAGTTGCGATTCCTGCATGATCCATACCCGGAACCCACAAAGCATCAAAGCCTTGCATTCTTTTGTAACGAATCATGATATCTTGAATAGTTGTATCCCAAGCATGTCCTAAGTGTAACTTTCCGGTTACATTAGGAGGTGGAATTACTATGCAAAAAGGTAATCCATCATTTTTTCCGGATGCAAAATACCCTTTTTCTTTCCATGTTTCATAAGCATTTTCTTCTACTTCTTTTGAATTATATTTTTTATCTAGCATCTTAATTTCTCCTTATCGTGTTAAATTATCTTGAATATTATATAAAAATTCTCTTAAATTTTTTATGTCATGATATTTTCCATCTTTGTATTGCATCGTATGCACTCGGACCGGTTCACCTAGAAAATTGTCGATATAATAACTTGCTTGTTGTTTTGTAGTTCCTTCTGGAAATAAGGCGACTAAATCGGTAACATCTGGCATGATAATCACATCTTGAAAATTCTCGCAGGCATATTTTGAATTATCCAACATTGAATCTTTTATTTGATAGTCTTTATCATAATAGTTTTGAATAATTTGACCGACTAAAATATCGTGTCTTATCGTATCATCCTCTGTCGCATTTGTTAATACTTCACCACTAGGTTCTACCACTAATACTTCTTTTAAATAATCCATATTTATTCCCTCCAATAAAAAAGATGGTACCAAAGGAGTCTAATCTTATAGACGGTACCATCCTTACTTTCTCTTTTTTTGATAAAGCAGTATTCTGCTACATAACTTCCTTGCAACCTTCAAAAGTCTTTTTTACTTAGTTTCACCTACCCTAAGCTCTCTTTGAAAAAAGAATCTTTTTACTCCTCAAGTTCAACGTTTTATATTTATATAATACTTTACAATGCTTAAAAATGCAAGTTTTTTTATGCACTTATTGTTTCAACCACTTGATCGTTAATTGAAATGATTATTTGGTTATTGATATCTACTTCTGTGAAAACTTTATCTCCCTCTTTTAAGGTATAGGTTTGACTCACTCTTTTTGATCCTGCAATATCATAAACATAAAATTCTTGATTTTGGGTTGTACAATTCAAATATTTATCCGTAAAGGACAGATTTGCAAAATCCTCATCTAAAACTCGATTGTTGCTATAATTTACTAAATGGTAGAGTCCGTTAATGTTTCTCGTAATTAAGTAAGATCCTGTATAATCGACTATTGGATCCGAAATTTTTTCTGTTAAAATGGCTTCACTTCGGTCGATTAGATACCAAGATCCGTCTTTTAGAACAATAAAGTAATCAGCTAAAACTTCTCCTTCTTCATTTAAATCGTTTTTTAAAGCAATATAGTCATATTCAAACGGAATAAAGACATTCATCATATTTTCTAAAGAAAGAACTCCATATTTATTATGATCGTTTTTAGCAATTACTAAATTTCCAGCAATGCCTACTCCATAATTATTTACTTCAGTATAGGATAACTCTTTATAAGCCATTTTAGTAGTCAAATCATAGATGAAGACTTTCGTATCTGAAAGATCTTTTGTGTCTCTTAATATGGCAAATCGGTTGTTTAAAAGTTGGATTGTTGATCCTTCTTCCAATGGATAAGAGTTTATTTCGTATTCGGCATCGTTATTTGTATTAAGAGCATAACCACAAATGGGATTTTCACAAGAATAAGTTCCTAGTAAACTGCCATCACTTTTTGAATAAAACCATAATTGGTTATCAAAGAAAAAGTCTTTGTTGGTATTTTCTAAGGTTGCCGGTTCTGAAGAGCCCGTATATTTAAAATATAAACCGGCTCCTGCTAATGGAACAAAGATGCAAAGCAAAATGATTAAAACTATTAATGCACCTTTTTGAACTTTAGGATTCATTTGAACCACTTTCTTTCACTTTTGGAAAACCAATTTTAGACCCATAGGTATTGTTGGAATTTCCTACTTCAACGTAAACATTCTTTTCATCAAATGTAATGCGGAAAGCTTTTGTTCCTGTTCCATAATAATTTGTGATGTTTAAAGAAACTCCTTTTTCGCCTTCTTCGCTTATGGTAATTTCTTCATTATCGTAAGTATAGACATGAACTTTATTGTTTAAAACCGCGGCATAATACTCATCATACAATTCGATATAATTGTAAGAAGATGAAGAAATTTCTTTTTCATAACTATGGACAAAATACATGTTATCTTTATATGTTTTTAAATATTTATGGGTATCATCTACTTCTAAGTAATCGACAATTGGGCTATTTTTATCGGCGGTAAGTTTCTTTCCGTCTACATTATATAAAGCATAGCCATTATCACTTTCACAGACATAATAGTCTCCTAATTTTTTTACACTATTAAATTCAAATGGAAGAACTGGTGATACTCCATCCATGGTAATCTTTGCTACTCCAAATTTACCACTGCTTTTAGAAACAGCAATGAAATAAACGTTATTGGTATTTACAAATGTTAAATCCGTTACATTGGTATAGCTTGCTGTATCGACATTTGTATACTTAGCAAGTTCTTTTTTATTTACTAAATCATAAAGAACTACCGTATCGCCATCTAAAACAAAGACATATTGTTTATTGATAAGTGGAATGGCTCCAGTTTCAGCACTATGATCCATTTCTTTGGTATTGCCTGTTGTCTCATGATAGAAAGAATCGGTTGCAAGTTTGCAAGTTACTAAGGTTGTCGTATTTTCATCAATGGCATTTTTATTTGTACATGGATAACTTCCAATTAACGTTTCTTTGTTGGCATCTGAGTAGAAATAAATCGAACCGTCAAAATAATTCATAAAAGCAAGTTTAGAGGAAAGTTTTCCTTCTAAAATGTTTACTGAGAAATTTTCATAGTCTTCTCCCTCATAAACATTGATGTTTAAAATATTATTCTCATAATTTACTGTAAAGGATTTTTCCGTTTTTTTAAGTTTATAATCTTCATAAGTTTCTACAGGATTATATTTATTATTTTTTAAAGGAATTCCTTCATTTTTCATCTTATGATTTTCATAATCTAAAATATATAATTTATTATCTTCTACAGTTAAAACTAAATCATCTAGTAATGTTGCATAGTCATATTGTCCTGGATCAATTTCTGTTCCGTTATAATTATAAATTCTGTATTTATCGGTTGCGTCTTTTGTAATTAAATGAGTATCTGTAGCTTCGACAATGGATGTTGTAAAGGCTTTGGTTAAAATTTTATTTTGTAGATCCGCTAAGTAAGAGTTATTGTCTTTACGAACTGCCAAAAGTTTTATTTCTTCTTGATTAGGTAAAATTCCTAACTCATCATAAGAGTATGGAATAACTGTTTCCGTTTTTTCTTCAGTAAAATGCTCTAAGCCATATAGACTTTCTTCATTTTTTAAAACGACATAGTCTTCATATTCATCATAAGCTTTAACAGCAAAGACAGTTTTTATTACTTCATTTGTTTTCATGTCGTATACTTTAATTCTTTTGTCATTTTCCTCTTTACGATCTATAACAAAAACAAATCGATCTTGATAAATTTTTGCTCTAATTTTTAAAGGTTTGCCCTCTTCATCTACTTTCTTGGTTGTTGAAAAGTCATCTTCTTCCGTTAAATACGCTACTTCACATAAAGTTTCATCTTTATTTTCGCATTCATAGCTTCCTAATTCTTCATCGCCATCTAAGAAAATTAACTTTCCATTTTCATAACGATAGTTATCCATTTCTAAAACTACATCTGGTTCTTCTACTTGCTTAGGAGGTTCTTTTTTTAATAAAAAGATTAGACCGATTGCAATAGCAATTAGAATAAGTATACTTACTACAATAATTATAATCTTTTTCTTTTTTTCTAAAGTTTGCCATTTATTTTTCAATTTCTTAAAAGGATTTTCTTTTTTCTTCTTTTCTTCGTCTTCTTCTTTCTTTTCCTCTTCTTTTTTCATATTTTCTTTCGTATCTACTACGGTTTGGAATACCAAATCAGCATCTTTCATATTATCGTCAAATTCTTCTTCAAGACCATTTTCAATATTATGAATTGCTGTGATGGATAAATCTTTTAGAGTTTGAACTTCCTTGGTGGTTTCTAATTTTTCAATCTCATCTTCATTTATTACATCATTAAACTCTTTATCATCCATTATTTTCACTCTCCTACTATACCTAATTATAGCAATGAAATTTTTATTTGACAAGAAAAAAAATCATTCATAAAAATCTCGGATCTCGTTTTCTTGTGTTATACTATTTGTAGTTAAAAAGCATAAAAAAAGAATCTAGATCATAGAGTTTTGGTAAAAGGAGCGAATTTAAATGAATTTAAAAATTAATAACAAAAAAATGCCAATTAAGAAAGCTACATCTTTTAAAATGAGATTGTTTGGTTTAATGGGTCAAAAAGATATTAAAGAAGGAATTCTTTTTCCAAAATGCAACTCTATTCATACTTTTTTTATGAAGGAAGAAATCGATGTCATTGGCTTAAATGAGGAAAATCAAGTGATTTATATTTATCGAAATGTTCCTAAAAATAAAATTGTTAAAGTAAGTAATGAACCTAAAAAAACTAGTATCTTGGAACTTCCTAAAGATACTAGTAAAGATTTAGTTATCGGTTCTGTTTTGAATTTTCAAGAATAAACTTTCTATTTTGAACCAAGCAACTGTTTCTCTTAAGCCTCTTAAATAATAAGGCTTATTTTTATCTAATATGATGAAAGGCATGATGTTGTTTTTTTAAGCATAATCATTCTACTTACTCGAGGAAATTTAGATTCTTTTTGACTCATTCATTTTTTATTCTTTCCATTCAAAAATGTAATCTAAAATTTGGACTTCATCTCCGGGTTTTGCTCCTAGACGTTCTAGTTCATCATCTATTCCCATACCTTTTAATTTTCTTCCAAAACGCAAAACAGCTTCATCTTCGGTAAATCTTGTCATTTTAAAGAGTTTTTCAATTTCTTCGCCTTTTAATACCCAGATTCCATCTTCTTTTGTGATAGTATAAGGGCGTTCATTTTTAAAACGATAGACAATTGCACTTTCGTATTCATCGTCTTGATAGATTTTTTCTTCTTTGATTTCGTCTAAAATATCTCTTAAATAAACAAGTAATGGCTCTAGGCCTTCATGAGTTAAAGCACTGATGGCAAAAATTTCTTTATCGGGATATTTCTTTTTAAAACGTTCTAAATTTTCTTTAAAGGAAGGCATGTCGCATTTATTTGCCACAATGACTTCTCTTTTTTTGGCTAAAGAATCGTTGTATTGGACAATTTCTTTTCGAATAATTTCATAATCTTTTATTGGATCTCTTCCTTCAGTTCCAGCCATATCTATTACGTGAGCTAAAATGCGAGTTCTAGAGGCATGTTTTAAGAATTTTGTTCCTAGGCCTACTCCTTCGCTTGCTCCTTCGATCATTCCTGGTAAATCGGCTAAGATAAAAGTTCTACGATCTTTTAATGTTACGACACCAAGGTTTGGACTTAATGTGGTAAAATGATAAGCTGCAATTTTAGGATTCGCTGAAGACACGGAGGATAAAAGAGTACTTTTTCCGACACTTGGCATTCCGACTAGTCCAACATCGGCTAAAACTTTTAGTTCACATTTTACGTATCTAATTTCACCAGGTTCTCCTAACTCAGAAAATTCTGGAGCTGGTCTTTCATGAGTTGCAAAGGCTGTATTTCCTCTACCACCTCGTCCTCCATGAGCTATTATTACTCGATCTTTATCCTGGATTAAATCGGCTAGGACAAGTCCTGTGTCATCGTCATAAATCGTGGTTCCTGGCGGAACTTTAATCACAACATCTAAAGCATTTTTGCCTCGCATATTTTTTCCTTTACCGTTTTCTCCTTTATCGGCTTTCATTATTTTATGAAATTTTAAATCGATTAAAGTCGTTAAGCTTTTGTCCACTTCAAAAACAATGTCTCCGCCTTTTCCGCCACTTCCTCCATCTGGTCCACCCATAGGAACATATTTTTCTCTTCGAAAAGAAGTACATCCA
The DNA here is from genome assembly GCA_944350145.1 of uncultured Bacilli bacterium. GTDB lineage: Bacteria > Bacillota_I > Bacilli_A > RF39 > UBA660 > Ventrenecus. The sequence continues at coordinate 3,787 of CALVOC010000028.1, read as the reverse complement.
TCGCCGCCTTTTCCAGCGACAAGTTTCATTTTTACTTCATCGATAAACATAGTCATCACCTATCACTTATTTTATCAAACTTCTTTAAAAAAAACTAGATTCTCTTATGAAAAGTATCTAATTGTTCATTGGACTCGTGAAAACCTAATTTTTCATAATACTCTACTAAAGAGTTCGATGCTGGCTCTACTTTAGCATAATTAAAATTTTCATGAAAAAAGATCTCAATATTTTCTTTATTTTTTAATACATATTCCATTAAGGAAGAGCCAATGCGTAACTCTTTATGATTCTGAAACTCTTTTTTTACAAAGATCTGTTCAATATATAAGGAATTATGGGAATTTGAAATATAGCAACCTGCGACTAAAGAAGAATTTAAGAATGCTCCAATTGCAAGGATTTTCTCTTCCATAATTTTTTTGAAATAGTAACTTTGTGTTTCATCTAGAAACGGAGCAAAAAATGAGTATGCATTGTATCTTAATTTTTCTAAATTTAAAATATTCTCTTTTGTAGGTTCTATTGCTTTAAATTCCAACATATAAAACTTCTTTGCTACATAATTTATAACACAGAATACAAAAAAAGGAAAGTGGTTAACTTTCTTTTAAAATTTCTAAAAATTTTTGATAAAGTTTTTCGCAAAGATCTTTATCCATTTCTGGTGTATCTTTTAAAGGATTTTTTAATCCTAACTTTTCATACTTTGAAAATCCTAAATGATGAAATGGTAAAAATTCAATTTTTTTCACATTTTTAATTTTTTTAACATAAGTAGCTAAAGATTGCATATATTCTTCTTGATCGGTTAAACCAGGCACTATGACTTGTCTTAACCATACTTCCTTTCCGCTTTTGTTTAAATGCGTGATAAAATTTTCTACTTCATCTTGTTTTTGACCTGTCATTTTCTCATATCCTAAAGGATTTGTATGTTTAATGTCTAAAATAACTAAGTCGACTAAAGATAGGATTTCATCGTATTTACCTATTCCGACACCAGCCGTATCTAAGGCAATATGGATTTTTTCATTTTTTAGTTTTTTACATACTTCAATTAAAAAGTCTATTTGTAATAAAGGCTCTCCTCCTGAGAATGTTACTCCACCTTGATTTCTTTTGAAATAAGGTTTGTTTCGTAAAATTTTTTTTACTAAAGTATCGACATCCATATTTTTTTCTTTCATTTGAAACATTTCAGGATTATGGCAGAAAAGGCAACGAAGACGACAGCCCGAGAAAAAGACGACAGTTCTAATTCCTGGGCCATCGACAAGGCCAAATGTTTCAATTGAATCAATACACCCCATCATAGTTTTTCATGGAAAGTTCTCGCGATAACTTCCTCTTGTTGTTTTCTTGTTAAACGATTAAAGCGAACCGCATAACCAGAAACTCGAATGGTTAATAATGGATATTTATCTGGATTTTCCATTGCATCTATTAATGTTTCACGACTTAAGACGTTGACATTTAAATGATGTGCTCCTTGAATGAAATAGCCTTCTAATAAAGAAACTAAGTTATCAATTTGTTCTTCTTTTGTATGGCCTAATGATGTTGGAACAATACTAAAGGTATTTGATATACCATCACGACAACAAGCTTCATAAGGAATTTTAGCTACAGAATTTAAAGAAGCAATGGCTCCGTTTTCATCTCTTCCGTGCATTGGATTTGCTCCAGGGGCGAAAGCTACTCCTTTTTTACGACCATCTGGTGTTGAACCGGTTTTACTACCATATACAACATTTGACGTGATCGTTAAAACAGATAAGGTTGGCTCAGCATCGCGGTAACATTTATGTTTTGCTAATTCATTATAAAATTTTTCTAAAACTTCTTTAGCAAGATCATCTACTCGATCATCATCGTTACCAAATTTAGGAAATTCGCCTTCAATTTCAAAATCAATCGCGATTCCTTCTTCGTTTCTAATTGGTTTTACTTTTGCATATTTAATTGCAGATAAGGAATCAGCAACGACAGATAATCCAGCTACTCCATATGCCATAAGACGTCTTACATAGGTATCATGTAAAGCCATTTGACCAGCTTCATAAGCATATTTGTCATGCATGTAATGGATAACATTCATTGCATCACTGTAAATAGACGCAATACGTTCTAACATTTTAAAATATGTATCGTGAACTTTTTGATAATCTAAAATTTCATCTTCCATTTTAGGAAATCCTTCAATTACTAAATCGCCTTTTACTTCATCAACCCCGCCATTAATTGAGTAAAGTAATGCTTTTGCCAGATTACAACGTGCTCCAAAAAATTGCATATCCTTTCCTTCTCGCATTGCTGAAACACAACAAGCGATCGCATAATCATCGCCATATAAAGGACGCATAACATCATCATTTTCATATTGAATAGAATCGGTTTCAATAGAAATTTTAGCACAGTATTTTTTGAAATTTTCTGGTAAATGTTCGCTCCATAAAACTGTCATATTTGGTTCTGGTGCTGGATCAAGATTGGTTAATGTATGTAAGATACGGTATGAAGTTTTGGTAACTAAAGATTCACCAGATGTAGTAATTCCACCGATTGAACAAGTTACCCAAGTTGGATCCCCAGAAAATAATTCATCATAATCTGGAGTTCTTAAATGTCTTACTAAACGAAGCTTAATTACAAATTGATCGATGATTTCTTGAATTTCACTTTCGGTAATTTTTCCTTCTTTTAAATCTCTTTCAAAATAAATATCAAAGAAAGCATCTACTCTTCCTAAGCTCATTGCAGCTCCGTTGTTTTCTTTAACAGCAGCTAAATAACCAAAGTAAGTCCATTGAACAGCTTCGCGACTATCTTTAGCAGGTCTTCCAATATCAAAACCGTAAGAAAGAGCCATCTTTTTCATTTCTTCTAAAGCCCGGTACTGCATAGAAACATCTTCCCGTAACTGTATAAGTTCATTCGTCATTGGACCTACTAAAACTTCATCAAAGTCTTTCTTTTTTTGTTCCATTAAATAATCAATACCATATAAGGCAACTCTTCTATAATCCCCAATGATTCTTCCTCTTCCATAAGCATCTGGAAGTCCTGTTAAAAGGCCAACATGTCTAGCTTTTCTTACGCTAGCTGGGTACGCATCGAATACTCCTTGATTATGGGTTTTTCGAAATTCATTGAAATATTTATCAACGGTTTCATTCAGTTTATATCCATAGGCCTCTAGTTCTTGATAAACCATTCGAATTCCACCATAAGGATTCACGATTCGTTTTAATGGAGCATCGGTTTGAAGACCGACAATTACATCATCATCTTCACTAATGTATCCTGGTTTAAAAGCATTAATTCCAGACATATGATCTACATCGATATCTAAAACATGCTTTTTTAATTCTTCTTTCAATAAATCATTTACTTTTTTTAAAACTCTTCCAGTTTTATCTGTAATTCCAGATAAAAAAGATTCATCTTCATCATATTTTGTATAGTTTTTCAAAATGAAATCGGAAACATTAATTTCATTCATCCAAACTCCTTCTTTAAAATTTTTCCATTCTTCTTTCATAACTACCTCACCCAATTAAATATAACATGAAAAAGCAAACGAAAAAAGTGGCATATGCACCACTTTACAAAACATTGAAAACTAGTATCTAAATTTAATTTATTTTTATAGCATATAAGAATCATCGGCAATTCTTAAGATCCATCTTTAGGTATCTTATAAACTTAAAGTATACGGATTGACTTCTGAACCATCTCCTCCACTTATCTTAACGTTAGAGCTTAGATATAAGGTGGGAGAAGC
>CALVOC010000027.1 GCA_944350145.1 uncultured Bacilli bacterium | reverse complement strand
AATCAAGGGTCTAGATGAACTCACTTCGTTCGCCCTTGATTTTTTATTTGATGTCTACCATTTGGGGTTCACATCAGATTCAAAATGCTTTGGGTACAAATGATTTAGGGGGAATAGTGATTAATCAAGCAACATTAAATATAAATGGAGCATTGATAAAAAATAATACTGCTCAATATTCAGGATCAGCTATCAGAAGCTATCGTGCTACAGTTAATTTGAATTCTGGAAGTATAGAATACAACAAAACGACAAATTCTACTAGAGGTGGAGACGGAGCAATTTATATGTGGGGTGGAACCTTTACAATGTCCGATGGAAGTATTTCTAATAATAGCAGTGCCTACAGTGGCGGAGCCTTTTTTATCTCTTGTGATACCTATGAGCAATCTATAACAATAAACGGTGGATCCATTATAAATAATTATGCTTACCAATCAAACGGTGGAGCAGGAGGCGGACTCTATGTCGATTGTTACACCTCTGGCCAAGCTAGCTTAAAAATTACATCAGGAACCATTACTGGAAATTCTCGCTATGGAGTAGTTTATCATGGATCAAAAGTTACCTATTCCAAAACTGGTGGAAATGTTGCAAGTAACACACCAGATAATATTCTAAGATGGTAATTTTTCGACAAGTTTTACTTGTCTTTTTTGTTATGCTTTTATTGGTGATGTTGATGAAAAAAAATCTGACTTTTATATTCCTTTCTATCATTACCGGAGCAATATTATCTTTCTGTGTATTGTTTTCTTTAAAGAAAAATGAAGAAGATCCCGGGACATTGGTTGTAAGTGTATTGCAAACAGGGATTTATACTTCATATGAAAATGCTGTAAACGCAGCTAAGAATTTTGAACCATCCATCATATATCCAGAAGAAGGAAAGTATCTTGTTTTAGTTGGAGCTTCAACCACGACAACGGGTTTAGAAAAAATAGAAAACATTCTAAATAGCAAAGGGATTCATTATTATAAAAAAGATTTGCTTATTAATGAAAAAGAAAAAAGCCTGTTTTTAAAATACAATATGCTGTTAGAAAAAGCTACAGAAGAAGAGACAATTATTTTACTAAATAGTCGTATTTTAGAAAAAATGGAGGAAGTATGAATTATCGCATTGAAGATTTACCTATGTTAGAAAAACCACGTGAAAAAGCTTTAAAGTATGGCATTCACTCTTTAAGTGATGCTGAACTATTGGCAATTTTATTACGAACTGGAACAAGAAATTGCTCTGTGCTGACTCTTTCACAAGCTTTACTAAAAGAATACTCTGGATTAGATGGCCTTTTTAAGGCTCGCATTTCTAAATTAAAAACTTTTGATGGCATTGGAGAAGTAAAAGCAATCACTTTAGTCGCAGCTTTAGAATTGGGTAGTCGTCTTACTGAAGCAAAAGAAATTGTAAAAAAACAAATTCATGAAAGCAAAGAAGTATTTCTTTTTTATCGACATTTAATAATAAATTTAGATCAAGAACAATTCTATGGAATTTTCTTAGATAGTCATAATTATATATTGGGAACAAAACTTCTTTTTGTAGGTACCGTAAATCAAAGCTTAGTTCATCCCAGAGATCTTTTTAAAGAAGCCATTTTACATAATGCGGTAAAAATCATTTGCTTTCACAATCATCCAAGTGGTAACGTTTGTCCATCTTTAGCCGATTTAGAACTGACGAAAAAATTAAAAGAAATAGGCGATTTATTAGGAATTTTACTCATTGATCATGTGATATTAGCGAAAGACAAGTACTACAGTTTTTTAGAACATAGAAAGGATATTTGGCAATGAAAAAAAATATAGGATATGTTATTTTATTTTTTGTTTTACTATTAGGAATTTTCTTTAAAGATTTTTTCTATTCAATATGGATTCAAAAAGATTTTAATTTAGAAAAAAATATTGTATTAGAAAGTGATTATCAAAATTTAAAAAGGGAGTATGAAGAACTTTTGCAAACAAATAATTTAAAGGTTTCTTTCTTAAGTGATGGCATCATTAGTAAAGTCATACTTCATGATCCATGTATTTTTTTTGAAGAAATCACAATTTTAAAAGGGAAAGAAGAAGGAATAAAAGAACAAGATGTCATTTTAAATGAAGAGGGATTTGTAGGTACTGTTTCTGAAGTATCTTCTCATTCTAGTCAAGTTTCTCTTTTGACAAATGCTCAAACAAAAATATCGGTAAAAGTTCAAAACAGCTATGGAATATTAAAGACCAAAGAGGGAAATTTATTTATCACGGATATTACAAGCAAAGAAGAAATAAAAAAAGACTCGATTGTCTATACGTCAAGTTTTACAAATATTCCAGGAGATATTCCAATTGGCAAAGTAACTGAAGTTTCCACATCCTCTTTAAATCAAGAAATTCTTGTTGAACCGTTTGTCAATTTTGAAAATCTAAATTATGTTGTGATTAAAAAAGGCCTTTCTTATGAATAATTGGTATCCGAGTTATTTTTTTCTTTTCTTATTAAGCTATTCTAGAGAAAAGACCTTACCTTATTTTCTTTTTGCAACATTATTTTTAGATCTTATAGTTTACAATTTTCCTTTTTTACATACGATTATAGGGCTTTTATTTTATTTCTTTAATTTCTCTTGGAAAACATCTCATCAACTTAAAATATATCTTTTAAAAACTTTTTTAAACACCTTGATTTACTTAGGATTTTTCTCTTTAATTACTCAATCTTTTTCTATAACCTTTTACCTAAGCAATATAACTTTTAATCTTTTATTTACTTGTCTTTTCTTTAACAAAAAGAAACTTAACTTTTCCAAAAAATAGTTCGTCCTTGTCTTTTAATCTTTTTCTTCTTTTCTAAATCATTTAATTTTCGCATTAGACTGCTTCGATCCACTCCGAGATAATCTGCTAAATCCTTATAAGAAATAGGAATTTCAAATTTTTTTTGTCCTGTTTCTTTTTTTAAAATCTTGAAATAAGATAAAAGCTTTTCTTCCATATTTTTCTTTTGTAAAATTGTGATTTTTTGATTTAGATAGTTGGTATAAGAAATAAAGTTTTCAAAAAGGAAAGACATGATTTTAGGATTGTTTTTTTGCATGCATAAGGCATAATCTAAAAAATAAATTTCTGTGTTTTTTTTACAAACTAAAAATAAATCATTATCTTCATTATAAATCCAGATCCTAGAAAAAATTTGGCGATCTTTAAAACGATCTAAATAAAGAAGATTGCCATTTACATCGGATTTCATTAAAAAAACTTCGCCAGTCTTTATCAAAGCGATTTCTCGTTTAGAATTTTGAAATAAGGGAATATATTCTCCTTTTTTAAAAGAGGTTGGAGTAAGATATTCGCCAATTTCTTCAAAAAGTTGGTCGGTGATCTGAGTATTCATAAGCACCTCCTATAATTAAATTATAGCAAAAAAGAAAGTGTTGCAAAAATCACACAAGCAATTTTTGACAATTTTTTGACAATTTTTTTCGCATAAAAACGAAGGAGAAAAAAATGTCGAAATAACGTTGCAAAAATCACACTAAAGATTTCTATTTTTTTGTTATAATCGGCTTATGGTAAGAGGAGGAGTAAAATGAATAAAAAGGATTCAAAAATTAAAATCATTAAAAGAAATGGAAATAAGGAGGAGTTTAATCCAGAGAAAATTAAAATTGCGATTCGAAAAAGTGCCGAACGTGTCATGATTAAATTGACACCAGAAGCTGAAGATGAAGTAGTGAAAATTGTTTTGGATTACGTTGGAACTGGTACATCAGATTTAGATGTAGCACAAATTCATAACTGTGTAGAAGCAGCTTTAGAGCAAGTAAATCCATTGGTTGCTAAAAGTTACCGAGAATATCGTAACTATAAAAAAGATTTTGTCCATATTTTAGATAAGGTTTATCAAAAAGCTCAAGCGATAAACTATATTGGAGATAAAGAAAATTCGAATACCGATAGTGCGTTAGTTGCAACTCAAAGAAGTTTAACTTATGGAGCTTTGAATAAAGAACTTTATAAAAAATTCTTTTTAACAAAAGAAGAAATCGAAGCTTGTGAAGATGGATATATTTATGTGCATGATATGAGTGCTAGACGAGATACAATGAATTGTTGTTTATGCGATATTGGTTCCGTTTTAAAAGGCGGATTTGAAATGGGAAACTTATGGTACAATGAGCCTAAAACTTTGGAAACAGCCTTTGGAGTTATGGGAGATGTAATCATTCATACTGCAGCAATGCAATACGGAGGTTTTACGGTTCCCGAAGTAGACACCATTTTAGCACCTTATGCCAAGAAAAGTTATGATAAACATTTTAAAGAATATCTAAGCATAAGAGGCGAAGAAGAAGATAAAGATGGAAAAGCTAGTGAATATGCTTGGAAGAAGGTTACGAGAGAGTGTGAACAAGGCTATCAAGGAATCGAATATAAATTAAATACGATTGGATCAGCAAGAGGAGATTATCCATTTGTAACATTTACTTTCGGTATTGAAGAAGATCCGTTTGGACAAATGATTACAAAAACCATTTTAAATACCCATCGTAAAGGCCAAGGAAAACCAGGATTTAGAAAACCAACATTATTTCCAAAACTAGTCTTTTTATACGACAAAAATTTACATCAAAAAGGAAAGAAATTGGCTGAAAGCTTTGATACAGCCTTAGAGTGTAGTGCGAAAACAATGTATCCTGACTATCTTTCTTTAACGGGGGAAGGCTACGTTCCAGAAATGTATAAAAAATATAAACGAGTAGTAAGTCCTATGGGATGTCGAGCATTTTTGTCTCCATGGTATGAAAGAGGAGGAATGCATCCGGCAGACAGTAAAGATAAGCCAGTATTCATTGGAAGATTCAATGTAGGAGCAATTTCTTTAAATTTACCAATGATTTTAGCTAAAGCTAGAGAAGAACAAAAAGATTTTCACGAAGTATTAGATTATTATCTAGAAATGATTCGAAAAATTCATTTAAGAACATACCAATATTTAGGAAAAAGAAAAGCAAGTATCAATCCAATCGCCTTTTGCGAAGGCGGATTTTATGAAGGTCATTTAAAACCAAGTGATGCAATTGAACCTGTACTAAAAAGTGCAACAGCATCTTTTGGAATTACCGCTTTAAATGAATTACAAGAGCTTTATAACGGAAAATCTTTAGTAGAAGATGGTGAATTTGCTCTAGAAACAATGAAATACATAAACGAAAAAGTAAATGAATTTAAAGAAGAAGATGGCCGACTATATGCTATTTACGGAACTCCAGCAGAAAGCTTATGTGGTCTCCAAGTAGAACAATTCCGCAAAAAATATGGAATTGTTGAAGGAGTAAGCTCTAGAGAATATGTTTCAAATAGTTTCCACTGTGGTGTTTGGGAAGATATTACTGGAATAGAAAAGCAAGATTTAGAAGATAGATTCTGGGATTTGTTCCGGGGAGGAAGAATCCAATATGTTCGTTACAATTTAGATTACAATAAAAAAGCAATGCGTACCTATATTGAACGAGCTATGGAAAAAGGATTTTATGAAGGAGTCAATTTATCTTTATCTTATTGCAACAATTGTGGCCATGAAGAATTAGATATGGATGTTTGTCCAAAGTGTGGAAGCGATGATTTAGTAAAAATTGATCGAATGAATGGGTACTTATCTTATTCAAGAGTTCATGGAGATACTAGACTAAATCATGCCAAAATGGTTGAATTATCTGAAAGAAAATCAATGTAGGAGGCAGTATGAAATATCACAATATTACAAAAGCAGATATGTTAAATGGGGAAGGATTAAGAGTAGTATTATGGGTAAGTGGGTGTTCACACGCTTGCCCAGGCTGCCAAAATCAAATTACTTGGAATGCCAATAATGGACTTTTATTTGATGAAGCAGCAGAGCAAGAAATCTTTGACGAATTAGAACATGACTGGTGCAGTGGCTTAACTTTATCAGGAGGCGATCCTTTATTTAAATTAAATCGCGAAACAATTGCCGATTTAGTTGTAAAAGTTCGAGAAAAATATCCTACAAAAGATATTTGGTGTTATACAGGATATACTTGGGAAGAAATCCAAAAAGAAAGAAAAAAAGATCAAAATTTAGAAACAATCATTCAAAACATTGACGTGTTACTAGACGGCAAATTTATTTTACAACAAGCAGATGAAAAAATTCACTATGTTGGAAGCCGTAACCAAAGAATTATTGATGTCCCAAAAACTTTAGAAACGGGAAAAATAGTTTTATATATCGACAATACAAAAGAAGGAGAAAAAGTATGAAGCAACGTGGATTTGAAATAGCCAAAGGCTATGAAGATAAAGAAATTCATTTACCTGTTAGAAAAACAAAATATGCAGCGGGTTATGATGTTGAAGCAGCAGAAGACATCACCATTCCAGTATATAAGCCAGGTATTAAACCAACTTTAATTCCAACAGGTTTAAAAGGTTATTGCCAAGAAGATGAATATTTTATGTTAGTAAATCGTTCTTCTGGTCCCAAAAAAGGACTTTTAATGGCAAATAGTATTGGAATCATTGATCATGATTATTACAATAATGAAGGAAACGATGGGCATTTTTACTTCCAATATTTTAATTGTTCAGATCACGAAATTACAATTCATAAAGGAGATGTAATAGGCCAAGTGATCTTCCAAAAATATTTGACAGTAGACAACGATAAAGCATTAGACAATGTAAGAACAGGTGGATTTGGAAGTACGGATAAATAAACGAGGAATATTTCCTTGTTTTTTTCATATTTTTTTCTCTAATGCATATATATTTTTAGGGTGATTTTATGGACGAATTAGAAATGGCAGCATTAAGACATAAAAAAAGAAGAGAAAAAGAAACACAGGAACCAGACGATAAAAAAATAAGTCGCATGTTTACTAAGATCCTATTAAGTATTATTTTCCTCTTAAGTTCAGTAATTTATATAAAATTAAGCCCAGAAAATTTAGAGTATTTCAAGCAAACCGTTTTAGAAAGCAATTTGACTTTTACGAAGATAAATGATTGGTACCACGATGTTTTTGGCTCCATTTTACCGAGTGTAAAAGAACCAGTAGATCAAACTAAAATGGTAAGCAGTGAAAATATAGAAACAAAAGAACCGTATTTAGATGGATATAAAATAAAAGCATCTAAAAGTACACCTATAAAAACCTTAGCAAGCGGTTTATTTGTCTTTCAAGGAGAAAAAGAAGGATATGGAAATGTCTACATTATTCAAGGAGTAAATGGAATAGATATTTGGTATGGAGGATTAACCGATTTAAGTTTAAAACTTTACGATTATGTAGAAAAAGATACAATTTTAGGAAATACGATAGAAGATTACTATTATTTAGCTTTTGTAAAAGATGGAAATTTTATAACATATGAAGAATATCAAAATCAAATTTAAAATCAATTTAACTACTTACATCTTTTTTTTAATCGCGTTTTTATGTGGCTATTTTAAAAATGTTGTATACATTTTCTTTATTGTATTTTTTCACGAATTAGGACACATCTTTTTTATTAAAATTTTTCATTATAAAATTGTTAAAGTAGAATTTTATCCATTTGGAGGAATTACGACTGTAGATAAACCTATAAATTCTTCAATTAATCAAGAACTTTTTATTTCATTAGGAGGAATTCTTTTTCAAATTATTTTAGGAATATTTCTTTTATTTCAAAACAATGAATTACTTTCTTTTTATAATCAAACTATTTTACTTTTTAATTTACTACCTATTATTCCTTTAGATGGTAGTGTTTTTCTTCATGCCTTTTTTGAAAAATTCTTTTCTTATCAAAAATCTTTTTTATTATATCAAATTTTTTCTTTCTTCTTTTTTCTTCTTTTCTTTTTATATAATATCTTTTTTTCAATTGATAATTATTTTATTTGTTTCGTTTTATTTGTTCAATTTCTGCTCGTGCAAAAAAGAAAAAAATATCTTTTTTATCGCTTCTATTTATAAAGATTTTTATATCTTTTCCCTTATAAAAAAATTCAAAATCAAAAAAATGAGGACATTTCAGTATTAAAAAAAGAAACAAGACACTTTTTTTATGAAAAAAATCATTATATTACTGAAAAAGAAAAAATTGCTAAAAGCATTTTTAAAATAAAAAAGAGCATCTGAAACAACATTGTTGTATTCAGGTGCTTAACAGAACACTGGAAAGTATCTGATTCACACTTCAGATATATCCTTTTTTTATTTTATGTCATATCTCTTGACATATTCATTATACCAAAAATTTCATTTAAAATCTACATTTTTCAGGAATTTGCATTTGCAATAAATGGTGTGTTATAGTAATAATTGATATATCTGAAATTCAGATGCTGTCCTTCTAAAAGAATAGAAGGGCGGTGATATTATGAATCGAAGAGAAATTTCTTTGCATTTTATAATATTACTTTTATTTCTTGTAATATTTATATTACTTTTAAAATAAAAAAAGCATCTGAAACAACATAGTTGTATTCAGGTGCTAGTCAAACAAATCGGATAGCATCTGATATCTGCTTCAGATATATCCTTTTTTTATTTTATGTCATATCTTTTGACATATTCATTATAACAATTTGAAAAAAGTTTGACAAGTACTATCTTTTTTGATAGAATTTACTTGTTTTGTAAGGCAATTAGCTTTTATCAAAACCGCTCGAACAAGGTTTTAAACGAATTATCATACCTTTAAGGCGCGTCTTAAAATATAAAGGAGGTAAGAAATGAAAGCTATTATTGTAACTGGTGGAAAACAATATTATGTTTCTGAAGGCGATACGATCTATGTTGAAAAATTACCAAACGAAGTTGGAAGTGATGTAGAATTCACTGAAGTTTTATATGTAGATGGTAAATCTGGAAATCCAACTGTTAAAGGTGCTAAAGTTATTGGTACTGTAGAAAAACATGGACGTCAAAAGAAGATTGTTGTTTTTAAATATCGTCCAAAGAAAAAATACCGTAAAAAACAAGGACATAGACAACCTTATACAAAAGTTACGATTAAGAGTATTGTAAAATAATGATACGTATTTTGATCAAGAAAAAACACGATAAGATTATAGAAATTCAAATTCTTGGACATGCGATGTATGCCGATTATGGCAAAGACATCGTTTGTGCTGGAGCTTCAAGTATTTTTATCACTACAGTAAATGCAATTTTAAAATTTTCAAAAGAAGCTATTTCTGTAGACATGAAAAAAGATAAAGTTTGTTTAAAAAAATTAGAAGAAAATGAAATAGTAGACAAATTACTTGAGAATATGACTGAATTATTTCAAGAACTTTCTGTAACTTATCCCAAAAATATAACGATTAGAGAGGATGTATAAAATGAATAGACTATTTTTAAATCTTCAATTATTCGCTCATGTTAAGGCTCAAGGTTCTACTAAAAACGGTAGAGATTCTAGAGGCCGTAGATTAGGTGCTAAAGCAGCTGATGGTGAATTTATTAGTGCTGGAAGCATTATTTATCGCCAAAGAGGAACAAAAGTTTATCCAGGAGCAAATGTTGGAATCGGAAAAGATCATACCTTATTTGCTAAAATAGACGGTGTTGTTCGTTTTGAGAGATTAGGAAGAGATAAAAAGAAAGCAAGTGTTTACGCGAAGGAAGCGTAAGCACTTTTTTTATGGTGTAGAAAAAGCACAAATTTGCTATACTATTCTTAGGGTGAACATATGCAAGATAAAAGTAAAGAAGAAGTATTGAAAATTCTGAAAACACAAGAAAGTGGATTGACCGCTGAAGAAGCATTTCGACGGTTGCAAACAGATGGACCAAATGAATTGATAGAAAAAAAAGAAAAAAAACTATTCCAAATGTTTTTAGAACAACTAAAAGATAAAATGATTATAATTTTATTAATTGCTGCAATTCTTTCTTTTGCCCTAAAAGAGATAGCCGAGGGAGTAGTGATTTTAATTATCATTTTCATAAATGCAATTATAAGTGTTTGGGAAGAGAAGAAAGCAACAGATGCCTTAAAGGCATTAAAAAAATTAAATGCATCTTTAGCCAAAGTAATTCGAGATGGAAAAATGAAAAAGCTTTTGACAAGTGAACTTGTTAAAGGCGATATTGTGTTATTAGAAGCTGGCGATATTGTGCCTGCAGATTTAAGACTTTTAAAAGAAAATCAATTAAAAATCAATGAATCATCTTTGACAGGTGAAAGTATTCCTGTGAGTAAAGATGCATTATTCATAGCCAAGGAAAATACTTCTTTAGGAGATTTAAAAAACATGGCTTTTTCTTCCACATTAGTAAGTTATGGTACAGCAACGGGGGTTGTTGTAGAAACGGGAATGTCTACCGAAGTAGGTAAAATAGCTTCTATGCTTCAAGATACAAAATCACTGGATAGTCCGTTAAAAAGGAAATTAAATAAAGTAGGGACAATCTTAAGCATCGTCGGTTTATTTGTAAGCTTTTTGATTTTTATTATTGGCTTTGTAAATGGTCAAGATTTTATCTCATTAGTGATGATCTCTGTTTCCTTAGCTATTTCAGTGATTCCAGAAGGTCTTCCAGCAACTGCAACCGTTGTCATGGCTTTAGGAGTGGAGAGAATGGCCAAGAAAAATGCTTTAGTAAAAACTCTTCCAGCGGTAGAAGCTTTGGGAAGTGCAACGGTTATTTGCACCGATAAAACGGGAACTTTAACTGAAAATAAAATGACTGTAACAAAGTATTTTTTAGCCGAAGATCTTCTCTCACAAAAAAAAGAAATGCAAATCAATAAAGAAATGCTTTATGCTAGTATTCTTTGTAATAATGCTTCCTTGGAACGAGATAAAATTATAGGGGATCCGACAGAAGGTGCCTTATTAGTATTTGCCGAAGAACATAAAATAAATATTGAACAAATAAGAAAAAACTATCCTAAACTTTTTGAACAACCATTTGATTCCATGCGAAAAAGAATGTCTTCCATACATAAATTGAACTCCAAATTCTATGTTTTTACAAAAGGGGCTCCAGAAGAATTATTAAATGGTTGTTCAAAAGTACAAATAAAAGAAGTTAAAAAAGGATTTACTGAAGAAGAGAAAGAAAAAATAAGAAGACAAGTAGCCCAGTTATCCAGTGAAGGTATACGTCTACTTGGTTTTGCTTATAAAACGATTGAAGAGATTCCACAAGATGAACTAGCAGATGTAGAAAATAATTTAACTTTTTTAGGAATTGTTGGTATGATCGATCCGCCAAGAAAAGAAGCTTATGAAGCTATAAAATTTTGCCATAATGCCGGGATAAGAGTAATTATGATCACCGGAGATCATAAATTAACCGCGACAGCTATTGCAAAGGATTTAGGTATTTTTAAAGATGGGGATCGAGCAATGAGCGGAAATGAATTGGAAACCTTATCTGAACAGGAATTGCAAAGCCAAATTTCTAGTGTTTCTGTTTTTGCAAGAGTAAGTCCAGAAGATAAACTAAAAATTGTCAATGCATTGCAAAAAAATGGCGAGATTGTAGCTATGACTGGGGATGGAGTAAACGATAGTCCAGCTTTAAAAACAGCCGATATTGGAGTTTCTATGGGAAAAGTTGGAACAGATGTTGCCAAAGATGCTGCCGACATGATTTTGCTAGACGATAATTTTGCTACAATAACTACGGCGATTCGTGAGGGAAGAAGAGTGTACCGAAATATTGAAAAAGTTATGCAATTTTTACTTGCTGGAAATATAGCTGAAGTTTTAGTGATTTTTTTTGCCACCGTTTTAAATCTAGAAACCCCACTTCTAGCTGTTCATATTCTCTTTGTGAATCTAGTAACAGATACTTTCCCATCTTTAGCTTTAGGGATTGATCCAGAAGATCCAGATAGTATGCAAAAGAAACTAAAAAAAAGCAAAAGTTTATTCCAAAAAGAGTTAGTGTTCCAGGTAATTTTCTATGGATTTTATATAGCTTTCATCACTTTAATAGCCTACATTATTGGATTAAAACAAAATTATCAAATTGCTTTAACAATGGCTTTTATGGTTCTTTGTTTATCACAGATTTTTCATTCCTTTAACCAACATTCAAATAGAATCTCTATATTTAGTAAAAAATCTCCAAGAAATCCAACTTTATTTTTAGCTTGTCTCGTTTCCTTTGCTGCTTTACTTTTTGTTGTATTTGTACCACCAATTCGTGAATTTTTCTCTTTAAGCTTACTGCCATTTAAAGATTGGATTCTTTTATTAAGCTTGTTTGTTTCTCCAATTATATTAGTAGAAATTTTTAAAGCAATAAAAAGATATATTGGCAATTAAGAATTTTTCACTATTGCGATTTAACCAAAACAAAACTAGAGTTTGCTCTCTAGTTTCTTTTTTAATTTCCTCTTGTAGTGGGAATCACTAGCTTTTTTGAATGTTGTTATAGTAACAACAATAATATTTTATGCAATTTTGCATAACTTAATCTCTTAAGTACCTATAATTTACACTTTTTTTAAAAAAGTCAATTGTTATAGAAGTTTACCAAAAAGAAATATTTGTTAAAAAAGCCTAGATTTTTGAAATGAAGTATGCTATAATTTACTTGTACAGGTAGTGATAGAAGGGAGTGTTGTTTTATGTTAAAATGGCTTTTATTCTGGCTATAACATGAAAAACAGTCTAAAATTTTAAAGCTCAAGAATTCTTGAGCTTTTTTTGTCAAAAAAATGTCAATTCTATAAAAAAAAGATAAGATTTATTTTATTTATGCTAAACTATTAATAGAAAGTAGGGTTAGTGTTATGAGTAGTAGTGTACAAATGAAATTTTTAATTAAAGCAGTATGTATGTATCTTTTTTACTTTTTATATTCAAATATTGCTAGTTCTATCGTGGCCGCTTTACAAATTACCAATACTTCTTATGTAAGCTTTATTGCCGATTTACTTTTTATGGTATTAATTATCTTTGTCTATTATAAAGAATTAAAAGAAGATTTTCATGAGTTAAAAGAAAAATTTCCTGCTAAAAGAATCTTGAAAAATGTTTTAATTGGTGTTGGAATTATCTTTTTACTTAAGATTGTTATGGGAATGGTTACCGAAGTAATCTCACCAAATGTTGAAGTAGATTCAAATACTTCAGCAATTCTAGACTTGTTAAAAACTTCCCCGGTTTATGCGGTTTTTAAAACAATGATTTTTGCAGTTATTTCTGAAGAAATTTTATTTCGCAAAGCAGTGAGCACCTGTATAAAAAATGATTGGACTTTTGTGATCGTTGGAGCAGTAATTTATACATTTATGAATTTTGTGTTTAATACAGGATCTATTGTAATTGCCGATTTACTTATGTATTTTATGACAGCACTTGCACTAAACTATATATATATTAAAAATGACCGTAACATATACATGGTTATGATTATTAAATTTATTATGCAATTTTTACCATTTATTGTCTTATTTATGCTTTAAAAAGGAAGGGAGAAAAATATGAAAAAAAAACGCCGATTATTTATAACAATAGTCTTCACCGCTCTAGCGGTATCTTATCTATGTGCACTTGGCTTATCTAGTTTGTTTCTCCCAAAAAATAAGACCATTTCATTAACCGATACATTTGAACCCATATTAGCTATGGAAAATGAAAAAACAAAAATGACCAAAACAGAAACAAAAGATTACTATTATTATGAAATAAAAGATTATGAAAGAGATTTAGAGTATTCTTGGAAATTTGAAAAAAAAGAAGAACAAAATATACCAGTGGAAGATAATCTTTTCATTGAAGAAGATTTAAGGCTTTCTTTAGATGCTAAAACGGAAGATACAGAAAAAATTAATGAAGAAGTGGATCAAGATAAACTAATTATATCTTTTGATTATCATGGCAATTTACCTTTAGATACTACTGTAAAAATTAATGTCCAAGATAAGTTTTTAAATGGAGAAAAATTATACCTTTATTACTATAATCCAGAACTAGATCAAATTGAATACATTGATCATGGAGTAGAAGTGAAAAATGGGTATGTCGAATTTCAAATTGATCATTGTTCCGATTATTTTTTAACAGCTGCGGTTGTCAATGATGCTGTAAATAACCCTCAAAGTATTAATTTCATTATTATTGGGTTAGTGGTAGTAGTTTTTATATTGATCGCGATCACTTTATTTCAATCAAAAAAATAAAATATTGTTAAAAAGCAAAAAATTGTTTATAATATAAGAAGAATAGGAATGATACATATGCGTGTAAAGTATAAGATCATGTTAGCAATAATA
>CALVOC010000026.1 GCA_944350145.1 uncultured Bacilli bacterium | reverse complement strand
ATCTTTTTGGCGTGGGATTCTTTCCAATTTTTATTTTCTTTTAAAAAGTGCTTGACTTTTAATAGTTAGCCTTTCTAATAAAAAAAGATGATACCAAAGGAGTCTAATTAAATAGACGGTACCATCCTTACATTTCACTTAATTCACTAGATATCGTTAGTGGATCCGCAAAAACAACAGTTTAAGTGATATTTTCTATAACTATTTATCTAGTTTCACCAACTCTAGACTCTCTTAAAAACGCATTATAGAAAACGTGTCTTAATGTTTTTGAATTCTTTTTTATTATAAAAAACTTCTTTTCATTTGTCAATTTATTTAATATTAAAAATTAGATATTAAATTTTATTAATAGAACTAATCTTACTGCCTACATCTATTATAATATCGTATATTTTAGACATATCAATGTCTTATAAAATCTTTAAAACTTATTTCTTATGTTCATTACATCCAACGCATTAAAAATTTTATATATGCATATTTATAAAATTCTGAAACATCCTTCAAATTAGTTTTTAAACATATATCTTTCTTTACCTCACTGATCACTTAATTATTCTAACTTTATATGTTTATTAATTTTTGAATTCTTCTCTCACTAATTTCCCATTTCTCTGCAGCTCTTTTGTAGTCATAAACTTCATAGTCATCGCCTCACAAGCGCATTATGCCGCTATCGGTAGTATTAGTCAACTGCTTAATTTGCTTTGAGTTTTCGTATTTTTTATTTTGCTGTGCATTAAATTTTACGAAAACAACCTGAAGATCAATTTCCGTTTTTTCTAAGATTATATTCTAAAATTTGATCATAAAGAAAATCAGCTTGTCTTTTAGTAATTTCTACAATTTCTTGATTTTCTCCCAAAATATAATATTTAGAAATAGGAAGTTGGTTTACAAATTCTTTAATGCTATTAGAATGAATTAAAAACCCCATCATACTTGAAGCATTTAAACCAGGTTCGTCTGTATTATCATACAAATAGCTTACGCCACCTCTTCCATCGATTAAAAGACTATATAAAGAATTTCTTTCTTTTTCTAACTGCTTATCCAACGAACGTTGTTCTTCTAACAATTGACTTTTTAATTGATTAGCCAATTTATACTTTTGTAACAAACATCTTTTATATTCCAAACTCTTTTTAAAATGCAAATTTTCATCATTAACCTGATTTAAAGATTGATCTAAATCATCAAAACATTTAGGAAAAGGAATATTTAATTCTTGCATTTTTTGCCAAATAGCTTTCCCCTTTTTCACACCAATTCCTCTTAAACGATATACATCTTTTCCACAAGAAATCAAATCCTCTAAAGTATAAATATTATTTTTATATAAAGGAGAAGCAATAGAAAGACTAAAGCCAAGTTCTTCTAAATATTTAACTTCTAGCCCATTCTTACCACTTTTAAATTCTTCTATAACCTCTTGCAAATTTTTTAATTTATATCCCATACTTGTAACAGATTGATTTAATTCTTCAATTCTCTTTTTACCAATCCCTTTTGTATGAATTAAAGTAGAATAATCTGTATTTAAAAGATCTTCTAAAGTAACAAGACCAAGTTCTTTAAATAAAATTGTTTTTAAAGTACTAGAAAGATGTAAATCTGAAATTTTTATAAAACTTAAATAAGACATTAAAAACCCCCATTTCATTTTAAGATATTAAATAAAACACCCAAATATATTGATTATGAACTAAAGAAAGACCAATTCCTATTTTTGAAAAAGAATCTTGATTAAAACAACTTTGAAAAGTAGGATCACTTAAAACGGAAGAAACCGTAAGCCGAGCATCCATAGAACCAGTCGCGATAAATTCGATGGCCCCGGTATAGCTAATATTTAATTCATCTAGAATAGAAATAGAAGAATTCGGTCTAGATAAAGAATACATATTTGAATAACCTATTTCTAAAGTTCTATATTGAGCAGCCTTAATAAGAGAAGAATCGATTGTAAGTCCACTAAGACCTCGACTAAGCCGTTCTTGATTTAGAAAACCAAAAGCTTCTGTAATATTATTTCTATAAGTATCTAATTGCTTGACAACTTCAGGATTTAACTCATCCAAAGTTGCATGATAAGTTTGAAAATTACATCCATTTTCCTGCTCAGTCTTTCCCGTTTCCTTTTTAGAGCCATCGCTATAAAGATCATAATATGTAGTGATTTTATACTCACAAGTAGTTCCATAAATATCTATTACCTGGATAGAATCTATACTTGTCGACCCAACTTTAGAAACCACAACTTCTTTAGACTGATCTTCTTTTTTAATATCCGTTGACTTTTCAGGACTTTCCGGTGTTTCTAAAGTAATAGTCAAAGTAGTTTGTGCTTCTACCCAATTTTCTTTATCATCTGTAGCTACAATAGAAATATCATAAGTTCCAGGATCCTTATAGCCTCCCATCTCTTCATTTAAAAATTCAATTTGACACTTTTTAGAAACATCATCTTTACAAGAAGAGACAAAAGAATAAACACTATAATCCTTGCCTTCTAAAATTGTTACAGGTTCAAGAACAAGAGTTGGTGGGATAAAATCCTGTTCTTCTAATTCAATTTTTTCCATATTTTCAACTACAAAAACATAGGTAGTATAACAAATAAATCCAAAAAAGGATAAAACAACAATCAAAATAAGCCAAAATTTAATCTTTTTCATATATAAACCACTACTCTTAATTAAAAGATAACACAAAAACCCACTAAAGTAAAGAATCTAAAAAATAGCTTCATAAATGTCTTTATACTCTTTAACAAAAACAATATCCAATTGATTTCTTATTTCTTTTGGTATCTTTTTGACGTCGAGCTCATTTGCTTTAGGTAAAAAGATCTTTTTTATTCCTTGATTATAAGCACTAATCACCTTTTCTTTAATCCCGCCAACCGGCATAATTTCTCCTCGTAAAGTCATCTCTCCAGTCATCGCGATATCTAAAGAAACTTTTTTATTTGTATAAAGACTAATGAGACAAGTTGTAATCGCGACACCTGCACTTGGACCGTTCTTAGGAATAGCTCCTTCTAGCATATGAATATGAACATCTTTCTTTGAAAAAACATTTTCATTAATTTCAAACTTTTTAGCATTATTTTTCAAATAACTTAAAACAACTCTTAAAGATTCTTTCATAACATCACCAAGTAAACCCGTTACAATCACATTTCCTTTGCCATCATATAAAATGGATTCAATAGGCATGATCATACCTCCGGTATTGGTAACTGCAAGAGCATTTACTAACCCACTCGCGAGCAATTTAGGCTTCATATCTGCTATAGTAAGTTGTTCATCTAAATACTTTTTAATATCTTTTGCTTCCAAAGTAATATTCAAATTTTGTTTTCTTTTAACACTATTCATTAATATTTTTCTTAAAATCGTTTCTAATCTTCGCCTTAAATCTCGGACTCCAGCTTCATTTGTATAATTTAAAATAATATGATTTAAAGCTTCATCTGTAAAAGCAACTTCTTCTTTTTGAATATGATATTCTAAATAAATTGCAGGCAATAAATATTCTTTAGCTAATTTAATTTTTTCTAACGTAGAATAACTAGAAACTTCAATCATTTCTAATCGATCACGAAGTTCTAAAGGAATATCTTCTTTATAATTGGCCGTTAAAATAAACAACACATGACTTAAATCAAAAGGCTCTTCTAAATACGAATCCACAAAATTTTGATTTAAATTTGGATCTAAAACATCTAAGAGAACACTGGAAGGATCCCCACGATAATCTTTTAACATCTTATCTACTTCATCGATTAATAAAACTGGATTTTTACTACCACATTTTTGAAGAGCCGTAATAATTTTACCAGGTGAAGAACCAATATAGGTACGACGATGTCCAACAAGTTCTGAAGCATCACTTAATCCACCTACACTAATTTTATAAAAAGAGCGATGTAAAGAAGCCGCAATAGAAGAAGCAATAGTACTTTTACCTACTCCAGGAGGACCGACTAAACAAATAATTGGACTCGTAAGCATTGGATTTCTACTTTTCATAGCCGCATATTCTAAAATTCTTTCTTTTACTTCTTTTAATCCATAATGCGATTTATTTAAAGTATTCGTAATATATTTTAAATCTAAAGCTTCAATCGTTTCTTCATTCCAAGGAAGAGAAAAGAAAGTTTCCAAATAATTTCTAACAAATGCTAAATCAGGACTCATATCATTAGTAAATTCATACTTTTGAATCTCATAAAGAATTTTTTTCTTGGTTTTTAAAGGCAGATCCAAATTCTCTAATTTTTCACGATATAAAACAGCTTCACGATTTCTTTTGCTATCTTCTCCCAGTTCTTTTTGAATTTCTTTTAAACGTTCCCGAAGAACAAATTCTTTTTGACTTTTATCCAATTCTTGTTGTAAAGATTGATTGATTCGTTGATCCAATTTTAAAACTTTCAATTCGATAATTAAATCTTCAATTAAAGTATTTGCTCTTTTTATAGGATTCATTTCCTCTAAATAAAAAAGCTTTTTTTCAGTAGAAGATGGTATAAAAATCGCGACACGATCTGTAATCTCATTTAAAGAGTCCTTTTCTTCAATATTTTGCAAAATAGAATTATCGGCATTTAAAGAAGTACGAACATATCTTTTAATTAGTTTAATCAATTCTTTTTTTAATGCGGTCTCCTCACCAATATCTCCTCGAATCACTTCTGGAATCATATAACTACATTCTAACAATTCCTTTGTTTTCTCTGGATTAAAATACCGATGAATTTTTACTCTTTTAATTCCTTTAATCGTTACTCTTGTATGTCCATTTGGTAAAAGGATTTTTTTAAGAATCTTAGCCATCACCGCGATAGTAGGCAAATCTTCTACATCTGGAAGTTCTTCTAAAATATCTTTAGGAGAAACCAAGACAAACTCACTTTGATAATTTTTTTCGCTAATTTCAATGGTTTTTAAGGATAAAGAATTATTAAGCTCTAACTTTACCTCTTGATTAGGAAGCAAAATCAAGTTTTTCAAAAGCACCACAGGTAAAGTTTTTGCCATAATACCACTCCTTACACAATAGTTTTTATTATAAGTTGGAAATAGAAAAATGTAAAGATTTTTTCAAAAAAAAGAAATACTTTTTCTCGTATTTCTATTCATTATTTTTCTTTAAAAATTCTAATGTCTTACGCATCTTAGCATCGTATTTTAAAACTTCCATGCTTCCAAAAGCTTTTAAAAGTTCATCTTTAGAAATTCCGTAATTTTTAGCCATCTCTTCAGCATCTTTATCTGCTTCTTCATCTGTAACATCAATTTTTTCAGCTTCAGCAACAGCTTCTAATAAATAACGATATTTAATTCTTTTTGTAGCTTCTGGTTCCATATTCTTATGAACATCATCCATAGTCATTTTAGAAAATTCTAAATATTGATCCATTTTTAAACCTTGCATCTTTAATTGATCTTCAAATTGATGAATCATTCTATGAACTTCGTCATCAATAATCTCAGGAACAAGTTCTACCTTCATATTTTCAGAAGCCTTAGATAAAACCTCTTCAATAAAACGATCATCAATATCATCTTGTTTCCGTTTCTTTAAAACTTCTTCAACTTCTTTAGCTAACTCTTCAGCATTTGTAACTTTATCATAGCCAAGATCCTTAAAGAAATCTTCATCAATATCTGGTAATACTCTAGTTTTAATTTCTTTTAAGGTAACATGGAAAGTTACTTTTTTACCAGCTAAATCTTTAACATAATCTTTAGGAAATTGTAAATCTAAATCTTTTTCTTCATTTACTTTCATTCCTAAAACACCTTCTTCAAAACCAGGAATAAAAGTATGAGAACCAATTTCTAATGGGAAGTTTTCTCCACTTCCACCTTCTAATTCTTTTCCATCAACATAACCTTTAAAATCAATGACTGCAGTATCTCCTTCTAGAACCTCGCCATCTTCTTTCACACGAATTTCCGCGAATTCTTCTCTTAAATGATCAATTTCATGATCAATTTCTTCTTTAGTTACTTCAACTTTGTCTTTTTTGATTTTTAATCCTTTATATTCTCCAAGTTGTACCTCTGGCTTTCCAGTAATCGTAATTTCAAAAGTAACAGAATCTTTATCAATTGCTGGAATATCTATTTTAGGTTCAATAACAGGTTCTAACTTAGTCTTTTTTAAAGCTTGTTGATATGCATCATTAATACAATTATCAACGGCATCCATATATAAAGACTCAATACCAAATTTTTCTAAATAAATATTTTTAGGAACAGCACCTTTTCTAAAGCCGTCAACTTTAACTTCTTTCACATGTTTTTTAAAAGCCTTATCTAAAGCTTTTTGCCATTCTTCACCTTCAATTTTTATTGTAATTTTTTCTATATTTTTTGCCATTTAAAATAGCTCCTTTCATTCAAGGTATATTATAACTTGTTCTATAAAGAAATGCAAACGATTTTGTAAAAAGAATTGAAATTAAAAATTATCGAACTTTCAAAAGCATTTGATCATAAATCTTATAAAGATACTGAACATGATTTTCTAAAAAGAAATAATGTAAAATATAAAAATACAAAAACACAAGTAAAATAAAGAAGATAAACAAAAATATATAGGAAATCATTCCTAAGGCTAAAAAAGCTAAAGCAAAAAGAGCAAAAAACATCGTTACGATTAAATGAATAAGTCTTTCATGTTGAAAAAAAGCAATTTTAATTTTTAAATCTTCTAAATCACTCCTCGTTACCTCGCCCGTTACTTTCTTCTCCATTTCCTTCACATAATTCTGTAGATATTTTTTCATTTTTAAATCCCTTTCTTTCTATTTTACTTAAAACAAATGAAATAAAAATCGCTAGAAGAATCACAATCCAAAGATTTTTACTAATTTCATTAATCATATAATTTATAAATGCTGCCGCATGAGCCACTCGGTTCATAAATTGTTCTTTCACAACAGTTCCTAACAAAATTTCTCCAAAAACCAAGATCAACGCATAGAAGAAAAAATATTTTTTAAAATAAAAACAACGTTTACCTCGATTTATGAAAAAGAGAATCATAAGGAAAAGCAAAAGAAGTATGAAAACTTCTGAAAAAATGAAAGGATCGGTAATAAATCTCAAAAAAGAAGTAAAATCCTCTAAAGTGATTTTAGAAAAAACAACGGTATCTTTATCGAGTAATTTCGTGATAATTTGCTCTGCTGTCGGAAAAAATTCTAAAATTTGATTGCTGTAATCTGTAGCATATTTAAGAATTTGAGCCTGTTCTTCTTCACTTAAAGAAAGCCCTTTAGCTTGTAAAGAAGAACTTATTACTTTTAAATTATCTTCAACTAATTTTAAAACTTCTTCCTTAGTAATCGATAAATCTTCTTTTTGATAGATCAAATAATCAAAAACATTTGCTAAATACTTTCCTACAAATTTTTTAGTGCTCTCACTATTTAATACTTCTTCCATAGTTTCTTCTGGAACATTGATCGCTTCTAAATATTTTAAAACGTTTTGATAAAGTTCACTTTGAACTCCGTTGTAAGAATCCATAAGAAAAGAAATGTCAGCATCTTGAAGATAAGAAACAATTTGTTTTTCTTCTAAATTCCACTTAACCTCTATCGAAAAAGTCAAAAATACAGTCAAAAGAGCACTTAAAAAAATTAAGAACCATGAACTTATTTTTTTTATCATAAAACCTCTTTCCATATTCATTATATCACTGAAATAGATAAACGGCAAAAGGACAAAGACAAATCTTTATTTACTGTAAAGTATTTAATTTTTTTAGTATCACTATATTTTAATGTTATAATACATATAAGGAAGTGAAAATTTTTTGAAAAAGAAAAAAACTTGGATCTATTTAAGTGTAATCACTTTACTGGCATTATTACTTTTGGGAACGAATTATTATTGGTATCGAGCTTTAAAACGGGAAGAAGAAACCTTAAAAAATGCTTTGATCCCCACTCTTTCTAATGATTATTTTACCAATCAACTAGCTTTAACGAATCAAGCCAAAATAAAAGAAGATTATGATTATACAGAAGGGCAACAATACGCGATGTATAACGATCCTTGGTATCAAGAATTGATTGATAATCTTTATCAAATGGAACCGCTAGACGTTCCTTTAATTAATCAAAATCCTGATTATCCAAATGGTTGTGAAGCTGCCGCGGCAACAATGCTTTTAAATTATTTAGGCATCAATATTACTTTAGAAGATTTCATCAACAACTACTTACCTATGAGTGATGTGTATGAAAAAAATGGAGTAAGATACGGACCAAATCCAGCTATTTCCTATGCTGGAAACCCAAAAGACCCATCTCGTGGCTGGGGTACATTTGAACCAGTCATAGTAAATGCAATTACAACAATTTTAAAAAAGCAGAAAAAAGAAAATCCAAAATTAGAATATAACATGTATGAAAACGATGAAAAATACTCTCTTAAAACAGCTGCCGATCAATTAAATGGAACATTTACTCCATTCTTAATTTGGACAACAATTGACTATACAGAAGCAAAAGATATTTATGAATGGTTTGGATACGATAAAAAAAATACCTATACGTATCCGAAAAACAGCCATGTCGTTGTAGTTACAGGAGTTGATGAAAACTACTACTATATTAATGACCCTTTAAAGAGCGAAAAAAATATTCCAATAGAAAAAGAACAATTAGAAAAAAGTTTTGATTCTTTAGGAAGACAATTAATACTTATCGAAACCTATGAACTACCTGAAGATTTATATTATGAAGAAATGATTTATTAAAAAAAGAAGCTTTCAATTTTATTAGCCAGCTTCTTTTTTATTTTTATGTAAGTTTCAAATTCATTTTTTCATCTTTAAAAATTCTTTCATCCATAAGCTTTAAATTAAATAAAAAAATTCTTCTGTTTTTAACATTTTTTAGTTCATGTTTTCATTTTCAGCTAAATAATGATACGCATAAACAACATCTTCATCATAATCTACTATTTTTCCACTCGGTAAATAAAGCATTTTTCCAATATTTAAATGTTTAACAAAATCTGGATTATGAGAAACAACTAGCATGGTTCCTGGATATTCACTAAAAGTTTTGGCAATAATTTCTTGAGTTTCCGGATCCAAATGATTTGTCGGCTCATCTAAAAGTAAAAAATTTGCTTTAGTAAGAGCTAATTTTGCCAAAGCAACTCGACTTCTTTCTCCAGGAGATAAGATAGCTACTTTTTTATAAATATCTTCTCCTGTAAAAAGAAAATGTCCCAAAACACCACGTAAAAAAGAGGTTTGCTTTTGCCAATCATCAAATTGCTCTAAAACACTTTTTTGTTCATCTAACCCCTCGTGTTCCTGAGCATAATAACCTATAGTAACATTTTTCCCCCAAACAATATTTCCTTCTTTTGGCTGTAATTTTTGAATCAACACTTTTAAAAAAGTAGACTTTCCTACACCATTTTCGCCAACAATTAAATATCTTTCCCCACGAAGCATTTGAAAAGAAACATCTTCAAATAAAGGACAA
This sequence comes from uncultured Bacilli bacterium, assembly GCA_944350145.1. Classification (GTDB taxonomy): domain Bacteria; phylum Bacillota_I; class Bacilli_A; order RF39; family UBA660; genus Ventrenecus. The sequence goes on along the minus strand of CALVOC010000026.1, from coordinate 5,048 downwards.
TCTTTTTGATATTCAAAAGATAAATGTTCCACTTTCAAAGGATAAAAATCTCCTTTTTCCTGAACTTCCATTTTAAATTTTGTTTCCTTATACTTTTTATCTAAAATCACTTTATTCTTTTCCAACTTAGCCAATTTTTTTTGACGATCCTTTGCAATATTGGCCTTTTTTTCATTACCGCGAATATACTTAGCAATAATAAGTTTTAACTTTTCTTCTTCTTTTTCCTGTTTAAGAAAAGTTCTTTCCTTTGTTTTTTTCTCTTCCTCTTTTCTTTTTAAAAACTTTTCATAACTACCAGTAAACAATTCCATTTTATGTGTTTGTTTATCAAGATACAAAGTTTTATTAGTAACCTTATTTAAAAAAGGAACATCATGAGAAATTACTAAAACAGTTCCAGAATAATTTTTCAAAAAATTCATAACATAATCTTTCGTTTCAATATCCAAATGATTTGTCGGTTCATCAAGCAAAATAAAATCTGGCTTGCTATATAAAAGATGAGCAAACGCAACTTTGCTTTTTTGACCTCCAGAAAGTTGTTGTAAAGAATGATCCAGCAATTCAAATAAATGTAGTCCCATAACAATATCTAAAAGTTGTTCTTCCGCTTTATAAGGCTCATAATATGAAATCATCTCTTCTATTTTACTTGCCTTTTTTAAAAGTTCTCGAACTCTTTTCTCATTTTCTTCTTTACCAGCCTTTTCATAAATTAGATTTAATTCATTTTCTAACCTCTGTAAAGGTCTACCGGTTTGTAAATATTCTAAAACAGAAATATTCATATTTAAAACTTCATCTTGCAATACTTGAGGAAGATAGGCAACTCTAGTATGAGTTGGTAGTTTAATTATTCCATATTCAGGTTCTAAATCTTTTAAAATCAAATGAAATAAAGTACTTTTTCCAGCACCATTTACTCCAATAACACCAACATGATCCCCAGAACTTATATGTACTGTAACATCCCGAAAGATAGTCTGTAAACCAAAAGAAAAATCTAAATGTTCAATATCCATACAATCACCTTTAAACATTTAGATTTTACATTATTTTTAAGAAAAAAGCTATACTGGAGTTAAAATTATTCGAAAAGACCAACCAGCTAAGAGCTGACCATAAGCGGTCTGTGAAGTAAAAATACCAACTTGTTTGCCGTCATGATAAGGTCCACCTCTTGCATAAATCAAATGATTTTGATCTAAATTATCAATCCCTAAACTGTGCCAAGAAGAAGCTAAATAATTTGATTTATCCAAAGTATTTCTTGAAATCAACTCCATTGGCCCTAACTCTCCAATAGCATCTCCCAAAATTCTATTGGAAAATTGATTACTTTTACTATAATTGTATAAATCATAATATTTTTGTTTAGGCAAATCGATTCCACTAGTAATTTCTACAATTCCAGAATTATTTCCATTACAAGTGGGACAACTTAAAACACCATTAAAACCGCTATGATTTACACTCTCCAATCCAATCAAAATTTTTTCTTCTTTGTTTTCCATAAAACTCATAACATACTCAATAGAGCCACCACTCATATCAAAAATGCCACTTATGTTGTTTGTTGTACTCGCAAGAACACTATTAGGATAAGCAGTATTACAACTATTATCACCACAAATTTGATTGCATTGTTCATTTACATTTGTAAAACCACAAGTTGGTTCATTATTTGCTTGATATCCTGTTATATTATTAGAATTATTATTAATTCTTACGTTAATACTGGATCCATATTTGCTATGCTGTAAATAAGCTACTGCTCCCCACTCCGTATTCTTCATCATATGACTATCTAAGTTTCTTTTATAATTGTAACTTGTATAAAAAGCATTAGCTACTTGAATATTTCTCCAACTATATACATTTGGTTTTATGATGACTTTACTTGCATCTTGAATGTTTTGTTCGGCTTCTCCTTTTGTAGTTGCTCCATCATATCCAGTTTCAAATTTTCCAACCCAAAATCCTGTGCTTGGAATACTTATAAATGCTGGATGAGTCATATAGTCTCCTACTTTACAATTTCCACTTTCTCCAGATTTCATCGGAGTTGTACATTCTCCTTCCTTACTATCACTGGTATCATAATCCCCAAAAATAATAGGAATTTCATGGACTTTTGAAGTATCTATACTGGTTAAACTATCATAATTACCAAGATCCCATAATTGATAACGATATTTAGGTATCCATACAAAATAAGATTCAATATTATCTTCTGGAATAGTTTCTCCAGCTAAATAATCTTCTTGTTCGTTCTTTAAAACAACAGCATTTGCCCACCTTTTTTCTTCATAACGATACCAACTACTACCTAAGTCAGCTTTTTTTACTGTTCCATTATTATCTATAGTTACAGGCACTAATTCATCTTTTAACACAGGATCCGTACCATTTAATAAGTCTTCTTTATATCCAGTTTTAAAATATAAACTACATCTCGTTGGATAAACAGTTACACTTTTTACTATAGGACTCCAACTTTCATAATCCCAAACAATATAAGATCCGTTTGTACAACTACTCCTTATTTCATCAAAAATATTTCCTTCTTTACTGGGAATCGTACTTGTTTTTTCGTCATTTAAATAAATAGCTAACTCTAAATTTTCTAAAGATTCTCTTTGTTCTGGAATGGTTTTTTTATCCAGTATACCCCCCCCCCACACAGAACTAAAAAGCCGGTAAGGAGGATTCCCAAAAATATCATTTTACTCTTCATTTCTTTCATCCTCTTCTTATATTTTTATTATAGCAAAAAAGAAGTACTTTTAAAATATTTTTTAAACTCAATAAATTCATAAAAAATAGCAAAGATTTATCTTTGCTATTTTTAATTTAAAACAACACTTTTTCAGATTTATATTGTTTTATAATCACAAACATAATAAGAGCAATATAGAAAATGCTTGATCCAAACATAAGTAAAATTTGCACAATGTTATAAATACTATTATTAATATCCGTAAAGATCATAGTCATATTTAAAAATGGAATAATAGCAATAAAATTATTCGTAGCCACATTAATCATAAAAGCAATCATTCCTGGAAATAAAGAAATAAAAGTTAATGGTGTTAAAGCACTTTGAGCTTCCTTAAATGTTTTAGATTTACTTGCAATCGCAATGCAAAGGCCACTGATAAAAAAGGAATAAACCATGATTATTAAAATTCCTAAAACAATAGCTTGCCATGAATAAAGCAATTTAGCATTGGCATAAATACGAAACATATTTTTAGAAATAAGTAAAGTAATATAAGATAACCCAAAACTTAGAATTCCTGTAATTAAAGATGATAAAGATACACTAAAAAATTTTCCTAAAATAATATCTTTACTTTTAATCGGAAAAGTAAGTAAAGTTTCTAAAGTACCTCTTTCTTTTTCACCAGCAGTCGTATCCGTTGCTGGATAAGTTGCCGAAACAGTAATCGCCATAATCACAAATAAGAAAGCATAGTTTTTTATGTAATTTGCAAAATAAAAATCTTCTTCAGCGACCTCTTCATGAACCGTGATGATATTTAACACTTCTGAAGCATCTATTCCTTCATTCATCAAATAGTTTTGTTGCAATAAACTCTTATAAGATTCAAAATATTGTTCCATAAAAGTAGATGCATACATACTTTCTTCACTACTATTAGAATGAATTGTATAATTTGTATTTTCTTTGGTTACATAAAGATAAATTTCATTACGATCATATGCTTCTTGCATTTCTTCTTCACTTCCAGAATAAGCTTCAATTTTCATTTCTTCTAAAAGTTGAGTTTCTGTTTCTGAAAGTTCATAAGCAAAACCAATCTTATTATATTCACTTATATCGGTCGTTGTTTGAGCTTCAAACAAAAAAGACATCATCAAAATCAAAAAAGGAATAAATATAGGAATAACTAACATCATTGCCAAAGACTTTTTATCACGAAACAATTCTTTTAATTCTTTTTTTAAAATAATCCATAAATTACTTTTCATCTTCACTACCTCCAATCAAAGCAAAAAAGGCATCACGTAAATTCGTTGTTTTTGTCTCTTTTTTAATTTCCTCAGGTGTTCCAGTAAGTAAAATATGTCCATGATGAATCATAATTACTCGATCACATATATTTTCAGCTTCTTCCATATAATGAGTTGAATAAAGAATCGTTTTTCCTTTATTTCTTTCTTTTTTAATAAAATCTAAAATAATCTGACTAGATATAATATCTAACCCCGTAGTTGCTTCATCAAAAACATAATATTTAGGATTATGAATAAAACATCTAGCGATATTTACTCGTTGAGTTTGACCAGTTGAAAGATCTCCTATTTTTTGATATAAAAAAGAATCTAATTGTAATTTTTGACTAATTTCTTTAATTTTTCCATCAATTTCTTCCTCAGACATTTTATAAATCCGGCAACACATATTTAAAAGTTCATAAGTAGTGAGTGTGTCATACAATTTCGTATTTCCAGATAAATAAGCAAGTTCCATTTTAATACCTATTTCATCTTCTTTATAGCTTTTATTATCAAACAAAACAATACCTTCTGTAGGCTCTAAAATACCAGCAATCATTCTTAAAAGAGTACTTTTTCCAGCACCATTCGGTCCTAAAATACCAACGATCTCGCCATCATGAGCTTCAAATGAAATATTTTCATCTGCATAAAATTCTTCTTTTTGTTTTTTTTCATTCCATTTTGTAAACTTTTTAGTTACATTTTTAACTTGAATCATAAAAACTCCTTTCTTTCATATATCCTCAAATTAAAAAGGAAATAACCGTTCACATTCATATTATCAAATATATTTTTTAAAAGCAACTTCAAAAAAAAGGGAAAATTTTTTTCTGAAGTGCAACAAGATGACATTGAAAAAGACATATAAAAATATTACACTTATTATACCAAAAAAAGAAAGGTGTAATACATATATGTCTAAAGAAAATTATAAAGAAAAAGATGATAAAAAGCAATACCATCATTTAACTCGTGATCAAAGAGCCCAAATAGAAATACTAGTAAATGAAAAAGATGAA